>JBNJDW010000217.1:0-2533 GCA_051745265.1 Pseudomonadota bacterium | reverse complement strand
CGCACAATGGTGCCATTCTCATCAATACGCGCGGTCTGGGTCGCTTTTTTGCCGCACCAGCAAATGGTTTTAATCTCTTCCAGATTATCGGCCAGCCGGACCAGCGCCTCTGATCCCTCAAATAATTTACCCATGAAATCGGTCTTCAAACCATAGGCCATAACCGGAATCTGCAAATCATCGACCACACGGGCGGCCTGCAGGACCTGATCCTCGGTCAAAAACTGCGCTTCATCAATCAAAACGACATGAATTTTTTGTTCTGCCATGGTTTTTTCAACCGTGGCAAAAATATCGGTTTCAGGGGCATATAAGAAAGCAGGAAGATCAAGGCCGATCCGGGCGGTAATTTTACCAACGCTATAGCGGTCATCCAGTTTTGCGGTAAAGGCCAGCGCCGTCATACCGCGCTCAAAATAATTATAATGTGCCTGTAGCAATTGTGTTGATTTACCGGAATTCATTGCGGCGTATTTAAAATACAAGGATGCCATGTTACGTGCCCCGTTCGTTTATTGCGCTGTTGGATGATTTATCATACCGAAACAGATCGCAAACGACCAGTGCTATTTGACGACATCATGCCCCTTGGCAACAATCACGAATGGCCGCTGAACATTACCTTGCCGCATGGCCGCCATCAACAGACCACTTTGATTCATGGCGTGATAATCAGCCTGTCCGCCGCCAAGGCTGCTTTGCATGTTTTCATCAAGACTGAAATGCTTATGGATTACAGGGCGGCCTTTTTTATCGCGTTCCAGTTCACCTTTCGCCAGATCAGCGAATTTCATAACAAAAGCGCCCTTTCCGGCCTGTAATTTATCTCCCAGCGCGACCAGAAAATAACTCTCACCCTCATATTCGAATATCTGGCCGCCGGTCATGCGCAAATATCCCAGCGATTCGACATCTTCCTGTGTCAGGATATTGCCGATATAAGACCAGCTTTGCCCGGCATCACCCGATGAAATCATAATAATCCGCGCCGGATCCATGATCGTTTCAAAAGCAGACAGACTGACATAAAGCGTGCCGTCTTTCACATGCGCGCCGGGATCTGCATAGGATATCACCCCCGTCAAATCAGGATCAAGAACATTTAAATGCAACAGGACAAGCCGATTATAAGGCGCCGGCGGGTTAAGCTGATTGGCCGAAAACAGCCATTTTTCTTCAGACCAGCCCGTCAACGGATCGGCGCTGTCTTTATAAACAATGACCCCGGTTTTGCGGGCAAGCTCGACATCATCGGCCCAAAAGTAACGATAGGCGAAAACTTTCCATTCCCGGCCTGTATCTTCGGGCATATAAACCAGACTGGGCATCTCGTAACGCCATACGCCCGAAACCGTTTTTCCCTGACGCGTATCAATAGTCAGATTATCCGGACGGGCGGGGAAAAGCTCCGTCTTGAAAACCCATCGTCTGCCCTTACTCGATGTTTCAGCCAGATGAACACTGACAGGCGGATAAAGCGTTTCTCTGGCCGGGTTGGAAACAGCAGAATAAGCAGCCAGCCCCAGATCCCCCGCCGAATCAAAAGCAAGCGTGGGGTCAAAAATACCACTTGCCGCATCCTCACGCGCGACATCAAAAACACTGACCGTCGTTAATCTTTTCCCTGTTTGAACAAGATTAACGACCGCGACAATGATAAAAATCAGGCCAAAAGCCACAAGACTGTATCTGACCCAGCTCATCTCTGCAGCCTAAACCGCTACGGATGCAACATCTACATCCAGAATGGCCATGTTAAAGTCGTAAGAAATCTCGCCTTCGTCTTCATCTTTGTAAATCAGGCCGATAAACTCATCACCCAGCAAGACTTCGACAGAATCATCGGTTTCCTTACGAAATTTTAATTTAATACGGTCGGTGCCGAACTTTGTCCGCATATAAGTCTGCAGCCGTGTCACTTCCATTTGGTTCATATCTTTAATCTTCTCTTGGTTTTCCTCTCTAAAGGAATAGCATAAACGGCAGATAAATGCATCACCATCTCCGGCACTTTTCTTATTTTATTGCGCTGCGCAAAATTCCAGCCAAACGGCATTATTACGATCAATCTGCAATCTGGTCGCTTCCGTATCCTGCGTGGTGCTGTAAACCGGCTGATAAACCGTACAGAATTCAGCGGCGGAAACGGCGGCGCACCCGCTTTGCATACTCATCATCCCGATACAGGCGATCATGAATCCTTTTCGCTTCCAAAGCTTTTTCATTAATCTGCTCCGCTTTTGTTTTCAGGGTTTCCGAGGTACCAAACCAAATGCCCAGCTTGTAAAACACAGCAAAGGCAATCAGGCCCAGCACAAAAACACTCAAAGCCAGGCCGATCATTGCTTTTCCTGATCGGACGTAAATACGGCAATGGCACCGGCCAGCGCCACACCGGCACTGACAACAGCCTGTGTTTGTTCCGGCGATAAAGACACGCCAACGGCGGTTAACACCGATATAATCCCCAGCCAGGATGACCGTTCACGCAGGCGGGATAACAGATATCCGATAAATTTCTTCATTATAGATC
>JBNJDW010000216.1:0-2565 GCA_051745265.1 Pseudomonadota bacterium | reverse complement strand
TTATCAATCGGTGTCAGGCTGGGAATACGTAACAGGTCCTGGGTAAATTCAATCAGTTTTTTATCATCTGCCTTTAATCGGGTCAGGCTGGGCGGTAATGTTTTTTTCATGTGGCCGGTCCTTCTATACGAGACGTGTAGAACAGGGTTGTGTTAATGCGCTCGGGCGTTGGGCTGGTCTGGGCCATTTTGCGGTAAGGCAGATCCGGTCTGGATGCGGGTTTATACAAAAACTGATAGATATCTTCCGCATCCCGAATCAACAGCGATTCAATCTGTTGTTCAATCAGATTTTTATATAAATCGCCATGGCCGGTCAAAAGGCTGGCACAGATCACAAGTTCGCGATCTTTCGGTGTATAGTCCAACGCCTGTTTCTGGATGATTTCAATCTGGCGGCTCAGCCCCAGCGTATCGACAAGATCCAGGGCAAGATCACAGGCATCGCAATCACAATCCACACATTTTATCTCTGCATGCGGACATGCCTCTGCCGCGAAATAGGCGGTCAGCGGCAGGGCGCCGCTGCCCAGAAAACTGATACGGTCATATTGCCCGAAATCAACCAGCTCATTTTCCGCCGCACAAAGATTTTTATAATGCTCAAAATACCAGAAAGACGACAGTCCATTTTGCTTTAGGTTTTTATCACCCAGCAAACGTTTGGCCCAGAACTTTTCCATTTCACATTCTGCCTGACCACAGAGCTCGGGCAGACCGTTACGGACGGCTTCAAGCTCTGTACTGGACAGTAATTCGGTAACAATCGGGCGACCCTGCCATTGGCTGAGGGTCGTGACCAGATCATACAGGCAGGTGTTTACGTCTTCATTACACGGGGACATATCCTTGGCATTAGAAAGAAAATTATAGCTTTTTTTCAAATAGCCTATTTCGCTGCATAAGTCGCTCATGCCGGGCCCCTGTCTGAAAGTCATTGTACATAACCTTACTACCACAAGCGCCGACTGATTCCGAGATAAAAAGAAGACCAAATTCGTATTTTTTATTCTGTGACTTTCCTTCGCGGGCTATCTGTTTGTTTTTAATGATAAACAGCGCGGGTTTTATTTTGCCGGACAAGAGGATATAATCAAAACGACCGTAAATCACAGCGCCCAGATAAAGGATCCCCATGGTCAGACCAGTATGCTTAGAAGATACAAAGTTACAGGGTTTTCGCGGTACGGCCGCAAAAATTGTCGAAAACAGCCGTTTTGTTAAATTTATCGCGCTGTTGATTATCATCAATGCCATTACCATGGGTATGGAAACCGACCCAGATCTTAAGGCTGAATATGGATCGCTGTTTACACTGTTTGACGGGTTGGTACTCGGCATTTTTATTGTCGAGTTAGGCTTAAAAATATCTGCCTACCGGTTAAATTTCTTTCGGGTTGGCTGGAATGTTTTTGATTTTATTATCGTCGCCGTCTCGATAATGACCCTCGGTGCTGGGCCAAGCATTCTGCGGAGCCTTCGGATTCTAAGATTGTTCCGTCTGATCACACTGGTGCCGCAAATGCGTAATGTTGTCGGTGCCTTGCTATATGCCATACCGGGGATGACGTCTATTATCGGTATTCTTGTTTTACTGCTCTATGTTTCGGCTGTGCTGGCGGTCCAAATGTTCGGACAATCCCCTGACCCTGTTATGCAGGGGTATTTCGGTTCTGTCGGTAATTCAATGTATACCATGTTTCAACTGATGACCTTGGAAGACTGGCCGGATATCGCCGTGCCTACGATGGAAATTTATCCCTGGTCCTGGCTGTTCTTTATCCCTTATATCATCATCATCACTTTTGCCATTCTAAACCTGTTTATCGGCATCATTGTCGATGCCCTTCATATTGTCAAAGAACAGGACCTGCAAAAAGAAGAAGCCGTTATTTCAAATGAAATAGACGATCTAAAACAAATGCTGCAACATCTGCAAAAAGATATGGACGATCTGCACCGGAAAATTAAATAACGCAGAATATATTTCTATCGGCCCGACAGGACCAGCCCATCCATCCGTTTGATCGTATCACGATGCTGTTCAAAAATTGGCAGGAGGCGGGCCGCATATTTCCGCAAAACAGCACTGTCCCCTTCCTTTGCATAGCTTGAATATAATGTAATCGCCTCTTCATGCAGGATGACCTGATCATCAATATACCGGGCCTCGAACTGATCGGTCAGTATGTTTTGCAAAGTTTCCAACCGTAACTGATATTTACGGTTTAGATTTTCAGATGGTATCAGCTGATCTAAATCGGCGGACAATAAAGATTGTTCCAGATGATCCGTAGCACGGCTGTGATCTTTATGGATCTGGCGGCCAAATTGGCGAACCGTTTCATTATAGGCATGTTTCCGGGCAAGTTTACTGGTCTTTATGGCATAAAGATTTATCTGACCGGCCTGTTCTACAAAATCTCTGGTCGTCACAGACGGATCATTATTTTTCTGATGTGTAAAACTGACCTTGGATTTTACATCCATGTTACTCTGAGCCTGAGGCATAAGCGTCAAAGCCCCGCCGATCAAAAGTACTGACATTGCCAAAGCAAAAAAGCTT
>JBNJDW010000215.1:0-2634 GCA_051745265.1 Pseudomonadota bacterium | reverse complement strand
CATGCCTATGAAAATATGCCTTCTGTGGGCATAGAAAAAAATGACCTTGATCGCGCTATAGATGTGATCAGCCATTGGAGCTATATAGCTAAAAAACCCGACAACGAAGGTTTCCATACAACGCATATGATGATTATGAATACACTCTACAAAAATAACATAAATAATTTTGGGACGTCTTCGGAAAAAGAAAACTGGCACCTACTCACATCACTGCATCCATCTCAGATTGTATCGCCGAACAATCTTGGCCAAATTATCCACGCCATCCGAAATCATGTTCAGAAAACCCCGTCTATTCCCACCAGGAAAACAACAATTAAGGCTCTGCATGCCAGTATTCTGGCCGGACAGGATTTGACCGCCCGCCTCCGCCATCCAGAGGATTTTAATAAAGGTGTAAAACAGAAAGATATCCTACCCGCCTTAAAGAACTTATGTGATGCGATTGATCTGCTCAGTTCCGAAATTATGAATCTGGATCCTGAAATTACGACCGCCTTAAAAAATGAAATGTTAGGCCCGTCCTTAAACCCGCAAGGCCTGAAAGATTATTTTGCAAAGCAGAATAAGGTCAAATATGGCGCCTCCGGGGAGCATAATAATATAGGCATAAACAAAGAGCTTTATAAAGAACTGATAAACAGGCATCGGGCCTATCGCAATCGGCCGCCCTTTTGGAAATAAACAGACTCCTATAGTACCGCACCGCTTCGAAAAACAGAGCATAGTAAACTTTTCTTTCCCAAAAAATCTGATATACTCGGCCCTCAAACAATTAACGGAGTCTGTTGTGGTTCATCATCTGGAATTTGAGAAACCTATACTCGAGCTTGAAGGCAAAATTGCTGAGCTGAAGCATATGGACCACACCGGCGATGGTATGGATATGCAGGACGAGCTTGCCCGCCTGCAAGCCAAAGCCGATAAGATACTCCGTCAAACCTATGAAAAACTGGGTGCTGATCAAAAAGTACAGGTTTCCCGTCACCCGGAACGCCCCCATTTCAAAGACTACATCAAAGGCGTTATCAAAGATTTCACGCCGCTTGCCGGTGACCGCCTGTTTGGCGAAGATCACGCGCTTGTCGGCGGTCTGGGTCGCTTTCAGGGCCGCTCCTGCGTCATTATCGGCCAGGAAAAAGGCAATGACACCGAAAGCCGTATTCACCACAATTTTGGTATGGCCCGTCCGGAAGGCTACCGTAAGGCACAAAGGCTTATGGATATGGCCGACCGCTTTAACTTGCCGATTATAACATTGATTGATACGGCAGGCGCTTATCCGGGCGTTGGTGCCGAAGAACGCGGCCAAAGTGAAGCCATCGCAAAATCCATTGAAAAATGTCTTCGTGTCAAGGTGCCGATTGTATCGGTTATTATTGGCGAAGGGGGTTCAGGCGGCGCGATTGCCATTGCTGCTGCCAACCGCGTCTATATGCTGGAACATTCAATCTACAGCGTTATTTCGCCCGAAGGCTGCGCCTCAATCCTGTGGCGAAGCGCGGAATATGCCAAGGATGCCGCCCGCGCCCTGAAATTGACCGCGCAGGACCTCAAGGAGCTGGATATTATTGATGAAGTGATCACCGAGCCGATTGGCGGCGCACACCGTAATCATGTCGAGGCCATCAGCAATGTTCGGGATGCCATAGAAGCCGGACTAAAAGAAATGGACGGTCTTGATGGCAGTATTATTAAAGCCCGCCGTCGGCAGAAATTTCTTGAAATTGGTAATAAGCTTTAAGCTCTGATCTTCTGACGGACCAGATCAATTCTAAAGTCAGTCATGGCAACAGTACGGTAATACTGCATCAAAAAGACGCGCAGCGCTGCTGTGAATGATGTGCCGTTTTCCTTGATATCATTCACCGCCGTACACAGGTCATGGATACTGCAGGATTCAAGCGCCGCAATTTCATGAAGCGCCTGCCACATCTCTGATTCAAGTCTTATGCTGGTACGCTTACCGCCGATACGAATATTGCGGCTGATCAGGCCGCCGGGGTTCAGCCTTGAAATAGCCTCTTCAGTTGTTTGTGAAAACTTTAAATTCATAAAATATATACCTTTATATTCTACCCCATACTAAAGGGTGAGATTGAACCTATAACACTACTATAACGTGCCAGAACGATTCGTCCAACTCTTTTCGGTACATACTTTGTTGTTTATTTTTTATATATCTGAAGGCGCTTTTAAACTTAAGCTTAGGGCATGGACCCGATCCTGCAGGAATTCATCAAGCACCTGATACACCATACGTTGGCATTCAACGCGGTTTTTACCGGCAAAACTGTCCGCAACCATTGTCAGATGAAAGTGACTTTCACCTTTGCCATCATGACCGGCATGGCCAATATGGCGGTCGCTCTGATCTTCCAGCTCCATTTCTACCGGCGCGAAGGCTGTTTGCAGCTTCTTTTCCATTAATATTTTGACAGACATAAAATTTCCTCTATTTACAAGTTAAGCCGTTTCCAAATTATGATATACTAGAATGTGATGCGTATTCCAGAGCTGAAACCATTGTCGCCCGATTTTATCAGTGACCAGGAAGAAAAAACCCTGACACAGCACTGTGATATTCCCGGCTGTCCAGGTGAAGGCGGATTCAAGGCGCCTAAATCCCGC
>JBNJDW010000214.1:0-2640 GCA_051745265.1 Pseudomonadota bacterium | reverse complement strand
TGAACACGCCGCCTCACTGAATGGCGGCAAACCCGGGGTGCTGCATGGCAACCGGACCTATTTACTGCAAAGCGAAACCGGACAGATCAAGGATGCCCATTCCATTTCAGCCGGGCTTGACTATCCCGGCATTGGCCCCGAACATGCCTATCTGTTTGATCAAAACCGGGTCAATTATGTCAGCGCCACGGACCAGCAGGCGCTGGAGGCTTTTCAGTATTGCGCAAAAATGGAAGGCATCCTGCCGGCGCTGGAACCGGCCCATGCTCTGGGCTGGATCCGGGATAACCGTGATGCCTTCAATGCTGATGAAATGGTCGTCATGAACCTGTGCGGTCGCGGCGACAAAGATATCTTCACCATTGCCGAGGCGCTTGATATCAATATGGAGACCGGCCAATGACATCCCGTATCGACCAGCGTTTTGCCGCCCTGAAAAGCCGCAACAGCGCCGCTTTTATACCCTTTATCATGGCAGGGGACCCTGATCTGTCCACCACCGCCGATATTCTAAAACGCCTGCCCGAAAGCGGCGCGGATCTGATCGAAATCGGCATGCCGTTTTCTGATCCGATGGCCGATGGTCCGGTGATTGAGGCGGCCGGGCTTCGGGCCCTAAAACATGATATCTCGCTTGATGATATATTTGCGCTGGTCAGTGAATTTCGCAAAACGGATACGGATACGCCGATCATTCTGATGGGCTATTATAATCCGATCTATTGCTATGGCATTGAAAACTTCTGCGCCACTGCGGCGAAAGCCGGTGTTGATGGCATGATTCTGGTCGATTTGCCGCCCGAGGAAGAGGATGAATTCATCCCCGCCGCCCATACTGCCGGATTGGCACTGGTCAAGCTTGTCACGCCGACCAGCACCGCAGAACGGCTGGATAAAATCTTAAAAACCGCCCGCGGCTTTGTTTATTATGTTGCCGTCTCCGGCATTACCGGTGATAAATCGGCCCAATATGAACAAGTCAATCTGGCCCTGCAAAAGATCCGCGCCAAAACCGATCTGCCGATTGCGGTTGGCTTTGGCATCAAAACACCCGAAGACGTCGCCACAGTCGGCAGTTTTGCCGATGCGGCAGTGGTGGGCTCTGCCCTGGTCCGTGAGATGGCGGGCAGCAATACACCGGCTGATACGGCGGCAGACATGGTCCGGAGTCTTTCTTCTGCGCTGCCTTCCGCTCCGGCCAAAAATAATGTATAGTCTAGCCTCAAAAACAAGTGAGAAGAATCTATGAACTGGATCAGTAATTTTGTCAGACCGAAAATTCAGGCCCTTGTGAATAAAAAGGATGTGCCGGACAATATGTGGCAGAAATGCCCCAGCTGCGATGCCATGCTGTTTTACCGCGATCTGAAGAAAAACCTGAATGTCTGCGAGAACTGCGAACATCACCTGAAAATCGGTGTTATTGACCGTCTCGATACCCTGTTCAATGACGGCAATTATGATATTGCCGATCTGCCCAAATCAGCCACCGATCCTTTAAAATTCAAAGACCGTAAACGCTATGCCGACCGAATCAAGGAAAGCCGCCATAAAACCGGCCGTAATGATGCCATTGTCGTGGCCCATGGTAAAATGGGTGATCACAAAGCCGTCGTTGCCGGTTTTGACTTTGCCTTTATGGGCGGGTCTATGGGCGCGGCCGTTGGTGATGGCATTTTAACCGCCGCCCGCATTGCCGTGCTTGAAAAAGCGCCCTTGATTGTCATTCCGGCCTCCGGCGGGGCCCGCATGCAGGAAGGGGCCTTGTCCCTGATGCAAATGCCACGCACCGCCATTGCCGTTGAACAGGTCAAGGAAGCCGGTCTGCCCTATATCGTATTGCTGACCGATCCGACGACCGGCGGTGTCAGCGCGTCCTTTGCCATGCTGGGTGATATTCATATTGCTGAACCCGGCGCCCAGATCGGCTTTGCCGGTAGACGGGTGATCGAAGAAACCATCCGCGAACAACTGCCCGAAGGATTCCAGACCGCTGAATATCTTCAGGATCACGGCATGGTTGATATGGTTGTTTCACGTCACAAATTGCGGGATACGTTTATCTCTGTCTTTGATCTGCTGATGACGCCTTTCAAGCAGGAAACACAAAAAGCGATCGAGGATAAATCGACCGGCGGCAAAAAATCCAAATCCAAGACAAAAGCCAAGGCAAAGAAAACGCCAGAAAAACCGCAGCCGGATGTGACGGTTTAAATACAAAATCCATATAGAACATGCAGAATGAGAAAACCCCGACCACGCAAAGCGGCCGGGGCAATCCTCACTGACAAGGTTTGGAGAATATGACAGTTATTAATTAAGATCTGTTCCGGATTTCTCCGGCCCAAGATGATGATCAGATGCGTATATAAAGATTAGAGTAAAGCACCAGTCCCACCTGTTTAAAATACGTCCCTGTTTTGTTATCCCTATAGTTACAATTTAACATAAATATTATTAACAATTAATTTAAACCCGGCCCAAATTTTTAGAATTTTTGTCTAAAGTTATGCAGAACGGGATTTAACGGCTCAAAAATGCCAATTTTCTTGTCGTTCCAGAAAAGAAGCATTACAAAGGATGCATGAGCGAACAGGATAATTTATTTGATTTAATAGATAACACGCCGACCCCGGCTGA
>JBNJDW010000213.1:0-2663 GCA_051745265.1 Pseudomonadota bacterium | reverse complement strand
ACTATAGCCGCGTTCCCAGCCTTCGCTGACCCATTTATTCCAATTGGCTTCTTCGCTCTCATCACGCGGCCAGAGAATTTCAGGCGGCGGGCGGACTTCACTCCAGTCCTGCTGCAGATACTGACGCCAGTTGCGCGGCGCTGTCGTGATTTTAGCACGCTCACTGATATTATAAACCCGATCGGAAACAGCGGCTTCCTGACCTTCATCAATAACGGTCAACGCATCCAGCGCTTCGCTGACGATCGGCGGCTCAATCAGCATACCTGATGGCGCCTTGATCAAAAGCTGGCGAAAATTAAAAACCTGATCGAGCACATCTTCATGGCCACGCAGACGCTGCATAATCTCGTAATTCCGCTTGGCAAGGCCACCGCGGGCCCCGAAAGACAATGCCGCTTCACGCTGGGCATCGCGACGGATATCCAGATCCAGCTCATCCATGTCTTCATCAATGGGCTGATCAACCAGACCCCGTGACTGATACGTAGAATGAACATCCTGCAATTCCTGCACACGATACGGTGCCGTTTCCTCAACACTGGCATGTTGGGCAAGCGCCGGACCGGACGTAAAACCGACGCCGGCAATACAGGCAAACAGAATGGTTTTAACCGCTGTGCGCAGGTGCATAGCTAATCTCCACGACTTGACGTTCAGCATCGACCACGACATCAGCCTGGCGACCCGCCTGTAGACCAATATCACGAAGGACTTCAATCACCGGCTTTTCAACAGCGGTGACATTTACAATAACCGGAACCGCAGGCTCATTACCCTGGACCTGAAATTTATAACCGGCGCGATCCGCCAGTTTTGCAAGGACGGGCTCAGCCGGCCCTGACCAGTCAAGCGTCACGGTACGCATCAGCTGTACCGGCGCGTTTGGAATTGATTCTACCGTATTTTCGGCACTGCGTTTTTGTTCTGTTGCCGCCAGCTTCTCCAAAGCAACACTCGCCCGGTCAACGGCGCTGGCCAGACGCAATGAAACGGCGTCGGGCTCTGTTGCCAGTTGATTATTGGCGGGTTTTGGAATTTTCGGAACATAGCTGCATCCGCTCACGGCAAAGGCAAAAACACCTATGGTTAGGATGGCTGCAAAAGATTTTCTGGCTTTGAACATTATAGTATTGCCCCTGACAAGAATTGGTCCACTTCCCTGATATTAGCTAAATCTGACTATATTGCAATCGCCTATTCAGCTTAATCATCAAACTTTATCAATATTTAACGTCGCAGATACGCCGTTTGCGTGCCTGTGCGCGTATTCGGATTGGCGACAAGGCCGTTGCGGCGCATGGCATTTATGACTTTTTGCCGGTACGGTAACCCGTGCCGCGGTGTTTTTGAATGATAATGGGCAATGCCCTGATACAGGCTGCCGGCCCCATCACTTTTGGTTTTTAAAATCCAGGCGGCCACATGAATATTGGTGCAGGCATCATCACGCACCCAGCGATACGCGGTCCGATACGGTACATTCCAATGTTTGGCCAATTGTGGGATCCACAGCGTATTAATCTGCATCGGACCCAGATCATAGCTTTTATTGGTATTGCCGACCTGCTGGCCGACACGGCCGCCCTCGACTTCCATAATCCCCATAAGCACCGCCGGCGGGACAGCATAAGTCTGCGCCGCCATAAAAATGCATGTTGCAACCACCGTTTCGATCATCTTTTTTATCTACCCTGCTCTTAAACCCTGCTTAACGTGTAAAATCAGCCAGTAACATCATACTATTGTCGGGCACACCGGCAATAACCTTGACTTCGCCATCGACCGGCGCCCGATAAATTGTAAAGGGCAGCAATGGCAAGTCCCACTTTTTAAACACTGCTGTATTAAAATCAACCGCCTGATACAAGCCTTCCGGAATATCATCGCTGTTATCCAGCGCGGCCGCGTCGCCGGCGGCAAACTGCCGCCACAAAGCCTCGCTGTCTTCCGCGCTGAGCAGGACAGCCGATTTATCACGATTTTCATCCGTGGCGCCAAAAGGTATAAAACGGATCTGTATGGCGCCCTGATCAACCAGGGCCTTCATATGATTGGTCCAGAAATCATGGCAATGATCACAGGTCGGATTGATAAAGGTATAAATATAAGGCGCATCAACATTACCGACGCTGAACCATTTGGCTTTTTCAACATCGGCATAGATTTTTTCAGAAACCGGTGCGGCTGACTGCTGCACCTGATCTTCCAGTTTTAAAGCCGCCTGACCCCCTTCACGTTTGAGAGCGCGGTATTCCTGCAGCTGTTTGGCAGTATGAAGCTGCGCTTCAGGATCAAACAACATCCCCAGTATAAACGCACCTTCGCTATTTGAATACCCGTATTGGGCCTGCCCCTGTTCCGAAACAATTAACCAGCCGTCAAGACCAAAATCATCACCCAGATAGGCAACGCTATAGCCCCGCTCTTCCAGATCCTGCAAAGCTTTGTGCTTTTGCTGGGCCAAGGCCGGGCCACCGAAAATCAGGCCAGAAACAATTAATAACGCCGCCGCATATCTCATAAACTCATCCTATACCAGTTTGGTTAAAATATTATAAGCTTTTTGTTCTGTTGCGTCTACATGGTGGAACTAAATTACTGACTCTTGCGTTTTTCTTAACTAAAGGGTAAGACTATATGTGTAAACCCTACAGGCGCAG
>JBNJDW010000212.1:0-2667 GCA_051745265.1 Pseudomonadota bacterium | reverse complement strand
CCAGAAGCGAAATGTCTGATTTTAAATCTTGAGCTTTGTACGCTGCATCTTCAGCACTGCAAAACTATTGATGATGTTATTCCTTTTTTACTTTTTGCAGATGGCTGTGCGGCCAGTATCGTCTCCGCCCGTCCGGCGGGGTTGGAGCTGAAAGGGTTTAAGCCCTGTCTTCTGCCTGACAGTAAAGAGCAGATCACCTGGTCCGTCGGTAACAGCGGGTTTAACATGATGCTGTCAAATAACGTCCCGAGCAGCCTTTCGGCTGAACTGCCGGCGCATATGCCGGCTATATTGGAAGGCGCTGTCGAAGATATTACCCATTGGGCCATCCATCCCGGCGGACGGAGCATACTTGATGCTGTACAAAAATCCATTGGGTTATCAGAAGACTCCATGGCACCGTCACGCCGTATTCTGCGCGACTATGGCAATATGTCTTCGCCAACGATCATGTTTGTTTTAAAGCAGATTATGCAATCTGAACACAAGGGGGAAGGCTGCGCCCTTGCGTTTGGTCCGGGTCTGGGGGTTGAATCAATGCGCTTTTCCTGTGTCGGTGAGGGGTAGTTTCTATGTTCTTTAATACAAGAAGCGCTGAACCGGAACTTATGGATGGGAAAGATATTTCCTATGAAGAATTTTACGAGTGTCTGGAGTCTCTGGAAAAGATAAATACCCTGACCCTGGCATACCGGCCTACGCTGCGCTGGGTCTCATCAGTTATGAAGGTCGAAACGGAGGATCTGGTTATTCTGGATGCGGGATCGGGCGGCGGCGATATGCTGCGGAGGATCGCGGATATGGCAGAGGCGCAGAATTGTCCCATCGAACTGGTCGGGGTTGACCTGAACCCGTGGGCACAAAAAAGCGCGACGCAGATGACGGGTGGGAAATTAAAGCCGCAAAATATTCAGTATAAAACCGCTGATATATTTTCTTATCAGCATAACAGGCCAATAGATTTGATTATCTGCTCACTTTTTACGCATCATTTATCGGAGGTTGAATTAATCCGTTTTTTAAAGTGGCTGGATAAGACAGCACAAAAGGGCTGGTTTATTAATGATCTACACCGTCATCCCATTCCGTGGGGCTTTATCAAGGTCGCTACCAGACTCTTCTCCCGTAACCGCCTGATCCGCCATGATGCCCCCGTTTCTGTCGCCCGCGCCTTTAAGGCAAAAGACTGGCGCCGTTTGCTGACGGAGGCGGGGATCGAGCAGGACAGGGTACGGATCAGCTGGCATTTTCCATTCAGATATTGTCTGTCATGTCGGAAATAATCTCACGCGATATCGTTGTTATCGGGGGCGGTCCGGCGGGCTGCGCTGCGGCTTCGTTGCTGGCAAAAAACGGTCGTGATGTTGTTCTGATCGAAAAACAGTCTGATGCCCATCACAAAGTTTGCGGAGAATTTATTGGCCGTCAGGCTGTGCATTATTTAGAAAAACTGGGTGTTGATCTGGAGTCTCTGGGGGCGCATCCGGTCAATGAAGTCTCTGTTTATATTGAAAAACGACTTATATCTACCAAGCTGCCTTTTCAGGCGTGGAGCCTGTCACGGAAGGTCCTTGATCAGACATTGATGCGGCAGGCGCAGAAAAGCGGTGCTGATATCCGGTTGGGTATGAACATTACAAGTTTGAGAAAATCAGGAGCATTCTGGCATGTCTCGGATGGGTCGACGCGTTTTCGGGCGCGTAGCGTTTTTCTGGCAACGGGCAAACATGACCTGAAGGGCTGGCCACGGGTCGAAAATCCTCAAAACAGTTATATCGGTTTTAAAATGCATTTCCGTCTTTCTTCCGAACAGCAGCGGGCGTTGGCCCATAGCACTGAAATGTATTTTTTTACCCATGGTTATGTCGGGCTTGAGCCCATCGAGAACGATATCGCCAATTTATGCTTACTGGTTGATAAAGACTACTACAATCAATGCGGTAAGAAATGGCTGTCTTTTCTGGAGGCGTTGAAATCAGAATGCCCCGCATTATCGCAGCGGCTTGATGCGGCCGTACCGCTTTGGGAAAAACCGCTGGCTATTTATAATATTCCTTATGGCTATATGTATGAAGGCCGGCATGATACGGATACTGGGCTTTATCATCTGGGCGATCAGGCCGCCGTGATTCCCTCTTATGCCGGAGACGGCATGGGTATTGCGCTTCATTCAGCTTTTCTCGCTGCTGAATATTATATCAATGGACAAACTGCTACGGCCTATCATGCCGCTGCCCGGCAAGATTTCTTATGGCCAATCCGTAAGGCCAGAATTGTATCAACCCTGATCTCATACCGCTGGGGACGGCGAATTATAGCTGGAATTTGCGGCCCCGGGATCCTGTCATGGGTAAGTGACCGGTTGCGTTTGTAAGAGGTTATTCACCATTCGGCAAAGGGTGTCTGCTGTAAGTTTTTTAAATGTTTTCTTTTCTCTGTGTCCTCTTGTGATTAAACTGGTTTTGAAAAGCTGATTGGACTGCACCTTAAACAGAAAGCCACACAAAAAAATGGATTTTGAAATTTTCCTTGCCACCGCACCGGGTCTGGAAAGCTTGCTGTACGATGAAGTCCGCAGCAAAGGATTCAAGCAGGTAAAAATAACCAAAGGCGGTGTTACAGTTCAGGGCGGCTGGCCGGAAGTATGGCGTGCAAACCTTTGGATAC
>JBNJDW010000211.1:0-2675 GCA_051745265.1 Pseudomonadota bacterium | reverse complement strand
TAACTGCCGTTCCCTTTCCCTTGCATCGATGATGCTGTCGAACTCTTGATACCAGACAAGCTTGTCGGCGTTGTAACGGTTGATCCGGCTGATTTGCGGGCCAATATTGCCTATGTCAGTCAGGACCCTGGATTGTTTCGCGGCACCGTGCGGGAAAACATTACCCTGGCCAGGCCCAATGCTACAGATGGCGAAGTCATGCGGGCCAGTAAGCTTGCCGGTGTCCATGAATTTATCGGCCAGCATCCCGAAGGTTATGATGCCCTGATCGGCGATAATGGCGAAGGGTTCTCCGGCGGTCAGCGGCAGGCAATTGCCATGGCCCGGGCCTTTATTATGAATCCGAGTATTATGGTCTGTGATGAACCGACCAATGCCATGGACACCGAATCCGAAGCGCATCTGATTGCCGCCCTGCGCCAGCAGGTTCAGAATAAGACTTTTGTGCTGGTCACGCATCGTGCGCAGATGCTGCAACTGGTTGACCGCGTGCTGTTGATGCACAAAGGTCGTTTGCTGGCCGATGGGCCGCGCGATAAAGTTCTGGAATTTGTTGCCAAAGGCGGCACGCGTGATGCAGCGACGGAAATCAACAGCCGTCAGCCTGATACAGATCAAAAGGATGCAGACAACAAGGATAAGGACAAGGATGGCGCATAAGGATGACCAGAATTTTATGTCCGAACTGGAAGCGGCTGAAATGATGAAGCCGCAATACGGCGCTGTTCTGTTGCTGCTGAGCATTGCCGGTCTTTTTGCTTTTTTGATTATCTATGCAGCCTTTGCCGAGATTGATGAACGCACCAAGGGCCACGGGCAGGTCATGCCCTCCAGCGATGTTCAGGTCATGCAGAGCCTTGAGGGCGGTGTTATTACCGATATCATGGTCCGCGAAGGCGATATCGTTGAAAAAGGCCAGATATTGATGCGGATTGATGATGTGCTTTTTGCATCGGAAGAAGGCGGATTGGAAATACGTATTGCAGGTATGCGCGCCCGTAAAATACGTCTTGTCGCTGAAACCATGGACGTACCGCCAGTCTTTCCCGAAGAATTGATGGAGGCGCATCCTGACCTGATTGAAAACGAAATGAAATTGTACAATTCCCGTCAGGAGGAGCTGCAAACAGCGCTTGAGCGCATCGAAGATGAGAAACATGAGATTGAAAGCAATATTGACGAGATTAACGCCAGTATCAATAAGTTTACCAAAAGCCGTAGCCTGCTTGCCGAAGAGCTTGAAATCGCCCGCAAACTTGTCGCCCAGCGGGCAATGCCGGAAATTGAAAAAATAAGGCTTGAACGACAATATTCAGACGCAACCGGTGATCTGGCAACAGCGCGGGAGGCCCGGAATTCGATGGCTGCCCGGTTAAGCGGTGTAGAAAAGAAAGTACAGGAAGAACGGGCCGGTTTTCGCTCTGAAGCTTTGGGGCAGTTAAATGAAACCCGTACCCAGCTTCGCGTTATGCAGGAAAGTGAAAAATCGGCTGAGGATCGTGTCTCCCGTACCAATCTTCGGGCGCCGGTGGATGGTGTCATCCAGAATGTTACGCTGAAAACAGTCGGCGGTGTCGTTGAACCGGCGCAAAAGCTGATTGAAATCATTCCTTTGGAAGAGGATCTTTTGATCCGCGCCCGTGTGGCGCCTTCGGATATTGCTTTCCTGCGGCCCGGACAGGATGTCAAAGTCTCTATTACTGCTTATGATCCGCAGATTTATGGCCGGCTGGATGCCAAGCTGGAGCGGATCAGTGCTGATACGGTCGAAGATCCGGAAGGTGATATATTCTTCGAAGTGGATGTCCGCGCCAATCAGAATTATCTGGGCACGACTGAAAATCCGCTTCGGATTACCACTGGCATGGTCGCTGATATCGAGATTGTAACCGGTAAACGGACGATCCTGACTTATATTCTGAAACCCATATTGCGCGCCAAGGCAAGTGCGCTTTCTGAACGTTAGGGCAGGGCATGGCAGGATTCTTAACCAATCGTTGGTCACATATTATTTTGCTGCTGGCGCTGTTATGCGGCGCGATGGCGCTGCGATACTCTGATCCCAAATCCGTAGAACGGTTAAGGCATATTGTTTTTGATACCTATAACAAATTCATGCCCCGCATACCGGGGGATGATGTGGTTATTGTTGATATTGATGAAGACTCATTGAAAAGACTGGGGCAATGGCCCTGGCCGCGGACAGAGCTTGCCAAAATCCCCGATGCGCTGACAGATATGGGGGCGCGGGTTGTTGCCTTTGATATGGTCTTTGCCGAACCTGACCGGACATCGCCGCGCTTTATACTCGATCGGCTGGCAAAGGATACATTAAACAAAGATGCCAAACAGGCGCTGCAGAAACTGCCGGATAATGACGAATTCTTTGCCCGTAAAATCGCTGAAAATGGCCGTACAGTAACCGCATTTGTCTGGACCCAGCAGCCAACTGAACGGGCGCCGGTTCAAAAAGCAGCTATTTTCAATACCGGTATTAACTCAGATCCCGGAAAATTTGTCACATCGACCCCGTATTTCGCCACCAATCTGCCTGTTTTGGCCGAGGCCGCGGCGGGAAACGGTACGTTTAGTATGTCGCCCGAACAGGATGGCCTGATCCGCCGGGTACCGCTGATTGTCGGTCATCGGGATGCAGAGGGTGAGGTGACTGTCTA
>JBNJDW010000210.1:0-2824 GCA_051745265.1 Pseudomonadota bacterium | reverse complement strand
AGGATTATTATACCAAGCATCCGTTGAAATACCGTTATTACCGTTTCAGCTGTGGCCGCGATCGTAAAATTAAGCAGCTGTGGTCAGATCACGAAGGCAAACTATGAAACATAAAATCAACCGCAGAACATTGTTATCCGGCGGCGTCAGCCTTGTCGCTCTGGCGGCCTTTTTACCGATGCTCAAGATCAGCCGCGGTTTTGCCGATCATGGCGCGATTGAAAAGATCAGCCGCAGCAAAATAGACTGGAAGAAACAGCTGACCGATCAGGAATATAAAGTGCTGCGTAAAAACGGGACCGAGCCTGCCTACAGCAGCGCGCTTGATAAGGAAACCCGCGAAGGCACTTATCTGTGCAAAGGCTGTGACCTGCCGCTTTTTAAATCAGAAACCAAATATGACAGCGGCACCGGCTGGCCGAGCTTTTATGATGTGATTGACGGTCATATCGAAACCAAACTTGATTTTGTTTTGTTTATTCCGCGCACCGAATATCATTGTGCGCGCTGCGGCGGTCATCAGGGCCATGTGTTTAAGGATGGGCCGCCGCCGACAGGTCTGCGATATTGCAATAATGGCGTTGCCTTAAAATTCCAACCGGCCTGATGCGCTCAGCTGTGATCCTTAAAATCATCGCGGGCCTGCAATACCCGGCCCAGTGTCGTCAGCCAGCATAACCCGCCGAAGATCGCAGCGATCCAGACAAAGCCGCCGGGGATCAGGCAGATCAGGGCCAGCAGAATAATCGTTTCAGTGCCCTCGGTGATGCCTTTCAGATAGGCAAAAGATTTGCGGCCCTGTGTTTCGTGATGGATATTGCGTTTGGCGGCGATGATGGCATAGGCCAGAAACGAGCTTGCCGTGCCCATAAAGCTGAAGATTAAAAACGCTGCCGCCAGCGCCGTTTCAGGGCGGCCAACGGCAAAGAAAAATATGGCCCCGGCATAAAAAATGAAATCACTGACAATGTCAAAATAACCGCCAAGATCGCTGGCCTGTGATTGCCGCGCCAGCGGGCCATCCAGCCCGTCCATTAAACGGTTCAGGAGAATAAACAGCAAAGCTGCGCCATAGGCCTGAAAGGCCAGCGCCGCAAAAGCGGCCACAGCAAATCCAAAACCAAAGCCGGTGACCATATTTGCGGTTAATCCGGTTTTGGCCAGCACAGCAGCGACACGATTCAACGGCGGATCAATCAAGGGTCTAAGATAAGCATCAAGCATGGTCAGGGCTTTCGTTTTACAAAGGGTTTTTGCAGCAGGTGAAGAAAATCCGTATCCTGCTCGCCTTCGATACCGATGGGCATTTCGGCAGAGCGCCGGGTTTGGCTTTTGGTGCGAAAAAGACGATCCCAAAAACTGAACAGCGTGCCGTAATTGGAATGGGTATCACGGCGCAGGGTATGATGATGGACCCAGTGGATCGACGGGGTGATGATAATTTTCGACAGGGCATTTTCAAACCGGCGCGGCAGGCCAATATTGGAATGATGAAACAGCGTAAAGCCAAGCACCAGCGTTTCAAAAACAATTACCGAGCTAAACGGTATGGCAAAAATAATAATCACCATGGCGCGGATAAAGGTCCCGAAGAAAATTTCCCCGAAATGAAAACGGATGGCCGATGTGGTGTCGAGATGTTGATCAAGATGATGGACTTCATGGAACCGCCACAAAAACGGGATTTCATGAACGGCGCGATGCCACCAGAATAAAAACAGGTCGAGCAATAGAATATCGAGTGCCAGACCCGTCAGACCGGATAACAGATCAGGCCGGGGCCAAAGTGGATGCTGCGCGGCAAAATAGGTCACCGGTAAAATAATCGCAAGGGAGAGGCCGATATTGATCGGCCAGAAAGACAGGTTTTTAACCAGCCGCCGGATGGGGTGCGGTTTGGCCGGCACGGCAGGGCGCAGATGTTCTAATAAAAACAGCGCGGCGAAGGCGGCAATGACGATTGCGGCTTTGTATTCTATGATCAGTTCAGCTGACATTCCGGGTGTTTCCTTGCGGGTTTTTTAATAAGGCAGTTTTTGCAGCAGCCTGACAATACGCTTGGTTTTATCACTGAACAGGCGGGGTGTATACCACGCCCCGGCGGCGCGTTTGCTGATTTCCCCCAAAGTGGGATAGGGCATAATCATGCCGGCAACCGCACTGATTTTCTGTTTTGATCCGATCACCAGAGCCCAAAGGCTGATCAGCTCACCCGCATCCGGCCCGACAATCGAGGCGCCGAGAACGCGGCCTTTGCGGTCTGTTGTCACGCGGATCTGCCCTGTTGTCAGCCGGGCGGTGATCGCCCGGTCATTACCGTCAAATTGCGCCTCCACCGTTTTGATCGTATCGCCGTATTCTTTGCGGGCCTCGGTTTCGGTCAGACCGACCTGCGCCAGTTCGGGATCGCTGTAGGTGACTGAAGGCAGGGCGCTGTAATCGGTTTTGGTCCAGAACAGTTTAAAGCACAACTGACGGATAATGATCCCGGAATGATATCCGGCGACATGGGTAAATTGCGGCCCGCCGGCAACATCGCCAACCGCATAAATCTTTTTATTTGCAGATCGCAGATGGCGGTCCACCGTGATGCCTTTGCGGTCAAATTTCACGCCCGCCTTGTCAAGATCAAGACCTTCGGTCATCGGTGCCCGTCCGGCGGCAATCAGTATATGTGATCCGGTGATACGTTGGGTCTGACCGGCCTGCTCCATATGGATGGTCACATTTGTATCTGTGTGTTTGATATTTTTGATATCGGCGCTTTCATACAGGTCGATGCCTTCCGCCCTCAGCACGCGGCGGAGGATAGCGACATTGGCCT
>JBNJDW010000209.1:0-2841 GCA_051745265.1 Pseudomonadota bacterium | reverse complement strand
GGCCGCCGCATCAAGACATTTGAGGATCTCCAACCCGCTGGTAAACAAAACACCGAAGGTCTGGCAGAACCGTGACAGGGCGATTTTCTGAATCAACGGACCCATGACCGGAATACGCAAGGCAAGGTAATCGGTGTAGTATAAAACACTTTCCGACAGACCGCGGGCAATCTTTAAACCGGCATAGGCCGCGATCAGGCCGATAACAATATAATGGAAATAGTTGGTAAAAAATTTCGATGTCGCAATCAGCGCTAAGGTCACCGGCGGCAGTTCCTGACCGATTTCACCCAGAAATTCGGTAACCTGCGGCACAACCTGGGTCATCATGATCCCGACCACGATGATAACCACACCGACCAGAATCTTTGGATAGCGGGTGGCCTTTTTGACCTTGCTGTTCATCGCATCGGTCCATTTCAGGTGATTCACAACCTGGGTAAAGGAATTCATCATGTTACCGGTTTCTTCCCCGGCCGCGATCAATGAAATAAAAATATTCTGAAAGACGCTGGGGTGCCGCGACATGGCTTCTGACAGGCTGGCGCCCTCGGAAACCTCACGGTGCAGTTCGGTCATAACATCGCGTAATTTTGGCGATTCCGTGGTATCGCGGATATCGGCCAGCCCTTCGAGCAGTGGCACGCCGGCTTTCTGCAATTGTTCAAGATGAATAAACAGCTGGATTTTGTCGCGGGTCTTGACCCCGCCACCAAAAACTTTGAACTTCCCGGATTTGGTGCCGACTTCTTTACAGTCGATCAATTCAAAACCGCCAGCCTGCAATTGCTGGAACAGATCGACCTCGTTTGCGGCTGTCAATGTGCCGCGGACTGGCCGTCCATTTTTGTTCAGTGCCCGATAATTATATTTAGCCATGTCGTTTTTTAACCGAAAGAACTTCGCTGAAGAGCATACAACCCCACTGTTAGCATAACATTATCAAAATTTTTAACAAGCCCGTTAGATCAAAGCCGTTCAGAAAAGTCGACAACCTTCATTAAGGCTTCGATACTTGTCTGTTGTGTCAGCACTTTATCGATCCCGTCATCAAGCATGGATTGAAAACCATGCTCACGCGCCACCTCTTTTAACCGCGAAACATGCGCACCCTCGGCAATCACATCATTGATCGCTTCGTTGGTAAACAAGATTTCAACCACCGCGGTCCGGCCCTTATAGCCAAAACCATCGCATTTATCACATCCGACAGCGCTGCTGATTTCCGGCGGATCATCCGGATCCAGCCCCATCAGACGGCACTCTTCCGCCGTTGCCGGCGCGGTTTTCTTGCAACTGCACAGCCGCCGGACCAGACGCTGGGCGAAAGAGGCAATAATCGCCCCGGACAGCATGCCCGGCTGCAAGCCCAGATCCAGCAAACGGGGAATAGCCCCGAAACAGTCATTGGTGTGCAATGTTGTATAAACCTGGTGCCCGGTCATCGCCGCTTTCAATGCCTGCTCGGCTGTGACCTGATCACGGACCTCACCGATAAAGATAATATCCGGATCCTGACGCAGCAGCGCTTTGACCCCATCGGCAAAATTCAAACCGGCGCCGCCGCGCACATGAGTCTGACGGATCATCGGCAGCGAGTATTCCACCGGATCTTCCAGTGTCATAATATTGACATCGGGCGTATTGATCGCATTCAACATCGAATAAAGTGATGTTGTCTTACCAGACCCTGTCGGCCCGGTGACAATGATAATCCCCTCGGGCCGGGCCTGCGATTTGCGGATCAATTCAAGGTTATGCGCGCTGAAGCCCAGCTCCTCGAGCTTCATAATCGCGCTTTGTTGATCGAGAATCCGCAACACGAAATTCTCACCATGAACGGTGGGCAGGGCCGAGACCCTGAAATCCGCCTCGCGGCCACCAACACCAAGAAAGAACCGGCCATCCTGCGGCAGTAATTTATCGGCAATATTCATGCCCGACATAATTTTCAAACGCTGCGATATCGCCGCCCAGTATTCTTTATGAATGGTCTGGACCGTAATCAGAATGCCATCAACGCGATAGCGCAGACGGACAAAGTTTTCCTCGGGTTCAAAGTGAATATCAGAGGCGCCGATTTTCACCGCATCAATCACCAGCGCATTGACCAGCCGGACAATCGGATGGCTGTAGGCATTGTCATCGGTCAGATTTTCCAGACCCTGCAAATCGACTTCTTCACCGGCGAGTTCGGCCAGAATTTCCTTGATTGAACTGGCATAACCGTAAGAACGGTCAATGGCATCACTTAAAATAGCCGGTGGACAGATCAGCGGCTGAATGGTCGTGCCACGCGGCAGAATCTGACGCAAACGGTCCATGGCCACAACATCATAGGGATCGGCCATGGCAAAATGGGCGATGCCTTCCTCAAGCGAGATCGGCAGCACCTGGAATTTGGTCGCTTCGGCTTTATTAAGCAGTGCCAGCGCATCAGGGTCAATCACTGTCTTATTGGGATCAAACTGGGCAACACCGGACGCCTCTGCCAGCATACCGGACAGGGTGCTGGCAGAGACAAAACCAAGCTCGACCAGAACCTCACCGATCATCCCGCCGTTACGGCTTTGCTCGTGAAGGGCGACATCCAGTTGATCCTGCGTAATAATCGCCGATTCAAGCAGGCGTTCGCCCAACCGGCGACTTTTCTTTTTATCAACCGGCGGCGGTTCTTCCTCTGCGGCAGGCGGTTCTTCCTCTGGCGGCAGTGTTGCCGCCGGGCCGTCAGCCTTATGCGCCTCTGAATCGGGCGCGATCGGATCTTCAAGCTCGAAAAACATACCGCTTTCCGGCGGCTTCTCCGAAGCCGTCGATTTCTGATCTTCTGCTTTATCTTTA
>JBNJDW010000208.1:0-2907 GCA_051745265.1 Pseudomonadota bacterium | reverse complement strand
GGCCATGGTCAGAGCATACTGGTCCGCCCATAAGGCACTGTGCTGTGCCAATATATCACGGCGATGCGGTGGGTTTTGTGCAGTCATTTTCTTATCCTTTAACGCTTGCGAATCTTCTATATATAAACTCTATGAGTATAATTATACTCATATTGAGTTTAAGTCAAGATTAATTTTACACTTATTATACTTTTAGGAAGGCTTTGCCAAACACACAAAAAAAAGACCGCCCTTTCCCGCAGAAAAGACGGCCTGATCTTATAACTTATATTTTGACTATTGCTTTGGCGGCTTAGGCGGCGCTGTCGCTGTGGTGACCCATTTGTTATTCTTGGCCTCGGTTTCGTAAGTAATGCCTTCATCGCCGTGACTCTGGTCTCGATCCACATGCAAACCGACTTTCTTTTGAAAGTTTTTGAGCGATTGTTTCTCGGCAATTTTTGAAGCCGCAAAGCAAGCAACCCCCGTCGCCATCAAAGGCACCGCCATAGTCGCGCCGACTGCTGTAACACCGGTCACAGCCGCTGTAAACGCCGCAGCGCCCGCCACCGAGGATGCCAGACCTGTATTCATCATACTGTCTTTCATCCTGGCCCAGCTATGTTCTTTTTTTGAAAAAAGATTGTATTTTTTAACATGATCAACCACACCGACTGTATGCGATGCCGCAGCTGTGACGTCTTGATTTTGGAATTCACTGGCTCTGTTCATCCTAATGCCCTCTGCATTTCATCTGTTTGCGAATCCAGAAAAGCGGGCAGAGAATGATCCACACCATGTTTTTCCTGCATTTCTTTTTGCACTTCAGCCGGCGGGAACATGCCGTAATCGGCATATATAACTTCACCGTAATCTGCCAGCATCACCTGCGCGCAGCTTTCAATCTTTTCCTTAAAATCAAAAATCCTGGCCGGAGAAACGATAATATAGGCATAGAATGGCCCGTCCGCGGTGACCCCCTGAAAAAGCTCAAGGATGCCGACCTCTTCTGCGACAGCGTCCAGATCAACTTCGCTATTGGCCATGTTTTCTCCCATCCGTTTAATACTTATGTATAGATAATACGTCATTATGTAAAAATAGTCAAGAAACGCGACGTCACACATAAAAAAAGACAGCCCCTGCCCGGCGCTGTCTTTCTTATAGCATCAAATTGATAAAGCTTAGCTCCCCGCAGCCCGGCTGAGTTTTTTGCGCTCATTGGGGCAAAGATGCTTTTTACGCAGGCGCAGGGCTTTTGGTGTCACTTCGACCAATTCATCATCATTGGTATAGGAAATCATATCCTCCATCGACATTTGACGAATGGGGGTCAAAGTCACCGCGTCATCGGTGCCAGAGGCACGAACATTGGTCAGTTTTTTGCCCTTCAGCACGTTGACTTCAAGATCGTTTTCCCGGTTATGCTCACCAATGACCATGCCCTGATAGACAGGATCCTGATGATTGACAAACATGGTGCCGCGATCCTGCAGGTTAAACAAGGCATAGGCCACAGCCATCCCTGTCTCTGTCGAGATCAGGGCGCCATTCCGGCGCTGCGGCACATCGCCTTTAAACGGGGCATAGCCATGGAACAGGCGGTTCATAACCCCTGTACCGCGGGTATCGGTCAAAAACTTGCTCTGATAACCGATCAGGCCGCGTGACGGCGCATGAAAGACAATCCGTGTTTTGCCGGTACCTGATTGACGCATATCAACCATCTCGGCCTTACGGCGGTTCATCTGATCGACGACATTGCTGGAGAATTCATCATCCACATCAATGATCACTTCTTCGATCGGCTCGAGCTTGTTACCCTTTTCGTCTTCCTGATACAAAACCCGGGGGCGCGATACGGTCAATTCAAAACCTTCGCGGCGCATGGTTTCAATCAGAACACTCAGCTGCAATTCACCGCGGGCACCGATTTCAAAGGAATCCTTGCCCTCGCTCTCGCTGAAGGTAATCGCCACATTGACTTCATTCTCCGCCAACAGACGGTCACGGATCATGGTCGAGGTCACCTTGGTGCCTTCCTTACCGGCAAAAGGAGAGTCATTAATACCGATCACAACAGACATTGTCGGTGGATCAATCGGCGTTGACGGGACTGGTTCGGTCACTGAAGGATCACAGATCGTATCGGAAACGGTTGCCTTGGGCATACCGGCAATACAAACGATGTCACCGGCCTGCACTTCATTTGTCGGGACGCGGATCGTGCCTTCAAAACGCAGTAATTTGGTCAAACGGCTGCTTTCGACGACATTACCATCCAGATCAATGGCTTTCACCGTGGTATTAACCTTGGCAACACCGCTGGTAACGCGACCGGTCAGACAGCGGCCCAGATAAGGATCGGAATCGAGCAGGGTCGCCAGCATGGTAAAGGGTTTGGACTCATCAACCTCCGGCGCCTCGACATGTTCGATAATTTTATCGAGCATCGGATGCATGTTTTCCTGAGGATCTTCAAGTTCCTGCGTGCACCAGCCATTCAGACCTGACGCATAGAGGATCGGAAAGTCAAGCTGGCCTTCATCCGCATCAAGGGCGACGAACAGGTCAAAGACCTCATCAATCACCGCATCGGGGCGGGCGCTGGGCCGGTCAACTTTATTGATAACCACAATTGGCTTCAATTTCTGGGCCAAAGCCTTACCAAGCACGAATTTCGTCTGCGGCATAGGCCCTTCAGAGGCATCAACCAGCAGGATAACGCCATCGGCCATATCCAGAACGCGTTCAACCTCGCCACCGAAATCAGCGTGGCCGGGTGTGTCGATAATATTGATCCGGACATCGTTCCAGTCAACAGATGTACATTTTGCCAGAATGGTGATGCCGCGTTCTTTTTCAAGATCGTTGCTGTCCATCACCCGTTCGGCGACTGCCTGATTTTCCCGAAATGTTCCGCTTTGT
>JBNJDW010000207.1:0-2935 GCA_051745265.1 Pseudomonadota bacterium | reverse complement strand
TTAGAACTTCGTTTTCGAAATCAGCATCTGTAACAGCTACGGTAGACATAGAGGAATCCTTTCATATATATGTGTGCCTACTAAATTAACGCAGTGACGGCAGGAATCAACACTAAAGCCTGCCAGAACTCAGGCTTTTTTAAATTTGGCCAGGCGGTCTGCGGACAGGGGCATCAAACGCGGCCCATCGGTCCACAGCAGGGCGCATTCAATGGTTTTCCCGGGATAGATATGGGCAAGCGCGGTTTGATAGGCGGCCATTTGTCGCCAATAAATATCGGGCACTGCGGATTCATCTTCGGGCGGCGGGCGGTTGGTTTTGTAATCAATAATCAGAATACGGTCGGCTTCGACGACCATGCGGTCAATCTGTCCTGAAATCGCGTAATAGTCGCTTTGCGCCTGTTTATCAAGCAGGCCGACGACCGGCACCTCGGCCCGCGAATCGGGGCCGAAGATCGGCGCAAACTCAGGATGGTTGAGCACGGCGATGATCTCGGCGGTCAGTTCCTCTTGCTGGGCTTGGTTCAGCCCGTGGGCGGGTTTGCCAAGATAGGCCCGGCAGGCGTTTTGCTGACGGGCGGCGGGCAGTTGCGGCAGAATTTCCAGCAATTGGTGGACCAGATTACCGCGTGAAAACCGCCAGCTGTCATCGGCCTGTAATGGCGAGCGGATCGCCGGTTCCGGGTCTGAAGGCCGTGACGGCGCCAAAGGCCGCGGCGGTGAGGGTTCCGGCGGCGGCGGGCTTAATATCCAGTTCGGAACGGGCGGCAGCGGCAGGCGGTCGGCGGTGATATTTTCTTTGTCATCTTCATGATCTTTGGTCTGCGCCGAGATATAGCGCAAACCTTCCAGAGGCTGGCCGCTATCGGTATCAATCACCGGCGAATCGCCCAAGGTAAAGTCAAAAGTCTGAACGCCGTTCATATTCTGGAGCATCATCCGGCACAGCTGATACCAGCATTTGTCGGAGGGCTTGTTTTTTTCCTGCGCGCCGCAGATATACAGCCGGTCTTCGGCCCGGGTCAGGGCGACATAGAGCAAGCGGCGCGATTCTTCCTCTGTTTTGATTTTTTGCTGTTCAATCCGGGCGGTACAGTGATGGTCGCGCTGCGCTTCCCGCGGCGCCCAGAGCGGCAGGCCGCGCTCATCCGCGGGCCAGAGGATCAGCGGCTTGTTACTGGCCACCTTGATTGTATCAGGCAAAAAGACGATCGGCGCCTGCAGGCCTTTCGAGGCATGGACGGTCATCAAGCGGACCTGATTGGCGCTGCTGCTTTCCTGTTCGCGTTTGACCTCGGCCTGACCCTGACGGAACCAGAAGAGGAATTTTTGCAGATTGGGATTATGCATGCTTTGATAATCAAGACAGATATTGAGCAGTTCATCAATGGCATCATTGATCTCCAGCCCCAGCCGCGCGTACAGGGCCCGCCGCCCGCTGACCGGGTCCCCGGGGCAGGCCCGGACGAGCAATTGCTGCAAAAAATCATAAGGTGTATGTGTCTGTACGTCCCGGGTCAGGCATTGCAGATAGCTGTAGACCGCAGGGTCAAAGTCTTTCAAATCCTGCCACAGGCTGCCGCTGCGCCCATAGGCCAGTTGGTAAAGCTGCTCTTCGTCATAGCCGATAAACGGGGATTTAAGGATGGTTGCCAAGGTCAGATCATCATCAGGCAGCAAAGCGCATTCGGCCATGGCCAGACAATCCTGCACCGCCAGATGGTTGGTCAGGACAATGCGGTCAATGCCCGATACCGGGATGCGGTGCTGTTTCAAGGCGCGGACGACGTGATCAAGCAGCGCGGTGCGGCTGCGGAACAGGATCAGGATATCCCCGGCGCGGATCGGCCGGTTTTTGGCCTCAAGCATTTCACCTCGATCAAGCCAGCCGGCAATGGTCTCGGCAATTTTATCGGCCAGTTTCATATTGGCATTTTCGGCGGCGACGGCCTCTATCGCCGGGGTCCAGGGCGCAAGGTCATGACCGGCGCTGCCGGGGATCAGCGGCCACAGCTCAACCAGCCCGGCCTCCCCCGCGCGGAAGGGCAGATGTTTCAGCGGTTCGCTAAGATCGGTATGAACGCCTTGCGCGGTCATTTCAAGTGAGAAAACATGATCGACCGCGCTTAACACCGCCGGTGCCGATCTGAACGACATCAGAAGATTTACGGCGCTGAATTGCTGTGCGGCGGCCTGTACGCGTTCACTGAAATAGCGGCGCATGACTTGGAATCCGGCGGGATCAGCACCCTGAAAACTGAAAATCGACTGTTTTTCATCACCAACGACAAATATGGTCCGGGTAATGTCATCGCGGGCGGCCTGTCCGCTGAAAAATTCACTGGCCAGAGCGCGGATGACCTCCCATTGATCGGGGCTGGTATCCTGCGCCTCATCAACCAGAATATGGTCAATGCCCTGATCCATTTTATAGAGCACCCAGCCCGCCTGACCGGATTCGGTCAATAAGCGGCGGGTGTAATGGATCAGATCATCATAATCGAGCTGTATGTTCAGCGATTTGATATTCTCGTACAGCTTGACGATCTCACCACCGACCAGCAGCAGGTTAAAGCTTTGCGCGGCCACGCCCAGCGATTTGATTTTGCGGAGCAGGGCCTCGGTCCGTTCGGCCTCGGCCATGATAATATCGGCAATCTCCGGGTTGGCATTGGTGATTTTGCCGGTGGCCATCTTGCTAAGTGCCTTGACATCCCCGCCGACTTTGAGGAAGACGGATTTGTAGTCTTCGAAACAGGCGGCCCGTCCGGCTGTATCACTGTCCCAGAAACGCTGGATAATATCGGCATGTTTTTGATCGGTTTTCGGTGTACCATTCGCCATATAGCTGACAGCGCGTCTTAATCCTGCTTCATCACCTTTGCCGGTGCGGCAGAAATCGGCCAGCAGGCTGCCCGGCGTATCACTGGGA
>JBNJDW010000206.1:0-2992 GCA_051745265.1 Pseudomonadota bacterium | reverse complement strand
GTTTCTTTTAAAGTCGGTAAAAAATATTTACTCAGCCGCATGTGGAATATCCTCTTCGCATAATGCTATTAAAGCCTGTTCACTCTCAGGTTTAAGGGGTTCGCCGTTAAATTTCAACTGGTTATTTTCAATGGTCACCGTGCCGATTTTGGCCAAAGTCTCTGTGCCCTGCGGTACGGGCAATCCGGCGTAGCGGGCAACATCAACGGTAATATCAAAGCTGACGACCTCCGGGACGTCTATCCGGTTCTGGTCAATATCAGCCGGCACCACGGCATTGCCATCGACATCAACACCGGGCTCATATTCAACATCACCGGTCTGTTGATATTCCGTCAGGTAACGGCAGGCTGAGTCATTCAAAACATAGGTCTCCGCGCCTGCTACAGAAGGCAGAAAGCACAGTATAATCAACAGAGATCGCAGCATAGCTTTACCTATCCTTTAACGTGCGGCGTTTCTGAAATACTCAGCCAGCTCAACACCAAAAATTTCCAGCAAGACATAAATGACCAACCATACCCCTGCGGCCACCAAAGTGTTTAATTTCAATTTCTGTTTCATGCGGGCATGTTTGGGCGCGCCGGCATCCATACCTTTTTCGGGCTGGGTATCACGTTCCACGCCTATGGGCAGCACCATAAACAGGCTTGTCCACCAGACCAGAAAATAAACAAAAATCCCCATAACCAGATCCATTAGCTATCCCCTTAACTTATATCCGTACCAGATGAACGCGGGTCTGCGGCTTTTTACTGAACTGGGCTTCGAAATATCTGCGGGCGGCAATACGGGCCGCCTCTTCAACCGGGTAATCGCTGTTACGATCGCGCTTGGGCATATTTTCCAGCTTTTCGCGAACGGCCAGTGCGGCTTCCTCGCTATAATGGGTGTCGTCTTCGTGTTCTTCATCAAACAGGCCAACGGCGGTCACTTTGGGATCTGCCATCAACTGGCCACCCTGATCCAGAACAATGGTCACAACAGCGCTGCCGTGATGCATCATCCGCCGACGCATCTGGATTGCTTCATGATCAACCGGTACAAGGCGCTTGCCCTCAATCGCCAGCATGCCTGAGGGCACCACGCCGACTTTCGACATGCCTTTGGCAGATATCTCAATAATATCACCATTCATCGGGATAACCGGGGCCTTGTAACCGCATTCTTCGGCCAGATCGGCATGACGCTCCATCTGCATCCGTTCACCATGGACCGGCAGGACATAGCGTGGTTTCACCCAGTCGAGCATCAAACGTATTTCATCACGATATGGATGTCCCGACACATGAATAGGCGCATCACGGTCGGTTAAAATTGTTACTTTCTGGCCGACCAATCGGTTCTTCAGCCGGTCAATGGCTTTTTCATTGCCGGGGATGGAGCGGGAGGAAAACATAACGACATCGCCCTCTTCCAGCTTGACCGCACGATGATCATTATTGGCAATCCGTGCCAGCGCCGCGCGGGATTCGCCCTGTGATCCGGTACAGGCATAGACCACCTGATCCCGGGACAGATACTGGGCATCATCAGGATCGACAAAATCGGGTACATCGTCCAGATAGCCACATTTACGCGCCACCCGTTCAATACGCCACAATGACCGGCCAACCAGACAGACATGACGGTCATTCGCAACAGCGGCCTTTGAAATACTGACCAGACGGGCCACATTCGAAGAAAAACAGCTGACCGCAATACGGCCATCAAATTCAGAAAACAGCTCGGTCATATTGTGCAGGACTTCGGCCTCGCTGCCGGAATGACCGGGCACCATGGCATTGGTCGAATCCCCGACAACCGCCAAAAGATTATCGACCGCCAGTTTTTGTAAGGCCTGATTATCGGTAAGGTCCCCTGCCACCGGATCCGCATCAAGTTTCCAGTCACCGGTATGCAGTAATGACCCGCAATCGCCTGCCGTAATTTTTAAGGAACGCATTTCCGGGATCGAATGGGCCATTTTAATGGTCGAGATTAAAAAAGGTCCCAGTTTAAGTTCGGTATCATCTTCCAAAGCATGCAACGGCACTTTACGGCCCCAACTGGTTTCTGCCAGTTTCTCGGCAATCAGGCCAATGGTAAACGGCGCCGCATATATCGGCTTTTTGATCCGCGGCCAGAGATGTTCGATTCCGCCAATATGATCTTCATGGCCATGCGTCACCACCATGCCGACGACGTCATCAAGGATATCTTCAAGGAAACGGATATCAGGTAAAATAATATCAACCCCCGGCATGGTATCGTCACCAAAACCCATGCCGCAATCGACCATCAGCCATTTGCCTTTGGTGCCGTAAAGGCTAAGATTTGCGCCAAAAACACCACATCCGCCAAGGGGAATAAAATAAAGCTTATCGTCTAAAAATTCTTTCATCGGATTGATATAGCACAATTAACCAAAGAATACATCACCAGAAGCAATCTTTTGCCGTCCATTCTCCGTTTCAAGGATCAGACAACCATCCTGATCAATTCCTTTGAAAACACCCTGCTGTTCTGATTGGGGGAGCCGAACGGTTATACGGCTTTCAAGGCCGTGGGCTTTGGCCAGCCAAGCTTCCCGCACAGGAGGAAACCCCTCTGACCGCCATTGGATAAGACCTTTGTTTAAATGAGCCAAAAACCATTCCGCGAGTTCTGCTGCGGTAATATCTTCCCGTACAGCCTCTTTCAAAGCGGCGCCATCAGCCGGTGCTGTATTAACATTAACGCCCATACCCATGACCAGCCAGTCAAGATCGCCAGAGGGCAGGCTCTCGCTTTCCAGTAATATACCGGCCAGCTTGGCGCCATTCAACCAGACATCATTCGGCCATTTCTGTTCTATCTTATAACCTGATTTCAATAAAGGATCCACAGCATCCGCAAGCGCCACCGCCGCCAGAAACGATAACTGCCCGGCATGTTTAACAGCAATAGATTCGCGCAAAATCAAAGAGATATATAAATTTCCTGAAAAAGAGGTCCAGGCATTACCCCGCCT
>JBNJDW010000205.1:0-3018 GCA_051745265.1 Pseudomonadota bacterium | reverse complement strand
TGTCGCCCGTTTGTACGAAAATGTTCCGCCAATGCTGCCCAAATATGTCTTTGGCAGTGAATGCGATACCCCCGTCGTTCAGGCAAAACACGGCGATTCATCCGGGGTCCGCGGCGCCGCCTGGCTGTGGCCGGAAGAATCCGATCAGGATATCCGTCAGACCGATGAACAGCGCAAAATGCATCAGATTTAAAGCGCTCTTAGGTGGATTTATTCAGTCCGGCTTGCTTTGGGGCGTTTGACGTGCCAGCCATGAATGGCAATGTTATTGCTGTCCGCCCCTTTATCAACCCGTTTCAGGGTCAGGGTCAGGTTGATTGTGGCCGAGGCGATTGGCCGTTCGCTTTTACCGGATGACTCGGCGTAGGCTTCATGGAAACTGAGCATGACCGGCATCTTGATGATCCAGCTGACATAGTCGTCAATTGTCTCCTGCGAGACAATGTTGAGCTCCTGTTCCAGCACGCTGGTTAAAGAATATTTTTTCTTATTGACCATATCAGGAATTTTGACCCAGTTGATATAGGTCGTGTAGTCCTCCCAGCCCTTATCGGTAAAGTATTCGCGCAGATCGTTGAGCTCGGAGTCATAAGAAAACGGGTGAAAGGACAGGGATTCGACTGTGCGGCTTCTGACCCAGTCTTCAATTTCACCGGCGGAAAGATGGGCCTGATCCTTGGCGATCGTGTTGCTTTTGTCATAGCCCTTATATTGCAGCCAGGCCGGTTTATCTTCTGAGGCCAAGGCCGGCGATGACAGTAGCGCGGCGGCAAGCACCGCGCACAGTGTCAAAGCTGATCGAACCTTTTTTGCCATTCCCTATGCCGCATTTTGTTGTTGGCTTTTGGCCATGGAGCGCAGCACATAGTGCAGGATGCCGCCATGACGGTAATATTCCAGTTCATCCAGTGTATCAATCCGGCATTTTAATTTGGTTAATTTTTCCGAGCCATCAGCATAATGGATGGTCAGATCAAGATCGCAGCCGGGTTCGATATTGGCAATGCCGGAGATATCGAATTCTTCATCGCCTTTCAGGCCCAGTGTTTCGCGGCTGTCGCCGTCTTTAAAGACCAGCGGCAGAACGCCCATACCCAGCAGATTTGATCTGTGAATACGCTCAAAACTCTCGGCAATGACGGCTTTAACACCCAAAAGACGCGTGCCTTTCGCCGCCCAGTCACGGCTGGACCCGGTGCCGTATTCTTTACCGGCAACAACAATCAGCGGAATGTTATCATTGATGTAATTCATCGCCGCATCATAAATGGGCATCTGTTCCCCATTTGGAATATATCTGGTGACGCCGCCTTCAACATCCGGCACCATTTCGTTGCGGATACGGATATTGGCAAAAGTGCCGCGCATCATGACTTCGTGATTACCGCGGCGGGAGCCGTAGGAGTTAAAGTCACGCAAAGCAACCTGATGCGATTGCAGATAGGCGCCGGCCGGGCTGTCCGCCTTGATCGCGCCTGCCGGTGAAATATGGTCGGTGGTCACCGAATCGCCCAGAATGGCAAGCGCCCGGGCCCGGGTGATATCCTGCGGCGCATCAATCTGCAGGCTGATGCCTTCGAAATAGGGCGGATTTTGCACATAAGTCGAAGTCATATCCCAGTCATACGTCTTGCCGCCTGAGGTTTTGACCTCCTGCCATTCTTTTGGCCCTTCAAAGACATTGCTGTAACGTTCGCGGAACATTTCCGGGGTGACGGCCTTTTCAACCATTTCGCGGATCTGGTCATTTGTCGGCCAGACATCTTTCATATAAATGTCATTGCCGTCCTGATCCTGCCCCAGCGGCTGGGTTAGCAGGTCAGTCTGCATGGACCCGGCCAGCGCATAACAGACAACCAATGGCGGGGAGGCCAGATAGTTGGCCTGAACGTTCTGGTGAATCCGGCCTTCAAAATTACGGTTACCTGAGAGAACACCGCAGACGGTCAGGTCTTTTTCGCGGATGGCATTGTCAATATCCGGGTCCAGTGGCCCCGAATTACCGATACAGGTCGTGCAGCCATAACCGACAAGGTTAAAGCCAAGACTGTCGAGATCATCCTGCAAACCGGCTTTTTCAAGATAGTCGGTGACCACCTGCGATCCGGGCGCGAGGGAGGTTTTGACCCAGGGTTTAACGCTGAGCCCCTTGGCCAGCGCATTACGGGCAATCAGCCCGGCGGCGATCATCACATCCGGGTTGGAGGTATTCGTGCAGCTGGTGATCGCCGCAATGACAACATCACCGGTGGTCAGTTCATAATCGGCATTTTTGACCGGTACGGCGGCACAGATGTCTTCGCCGCTGTCATGGATATGTTTTTCAAACGCCTGTTTGGCATCGCTGAGCAGGACCTTATCCTGCGGACGTTTGGGCCCGGCGATCGACGGCATGACGTCGCCCAGATCAAGTTCAAGCATTTCGGTGAAGACAGGATCGGGCGATTGATCATCGCGCCACAGGCCTTGTTCCTTGGCATAGGCCTCGACCAGATTGATGCGGTGTTCATCGCGGCCGGTAAAGCGTAAATAGCGCAGGGTTTCCTGATCAATCGGGAAAAAGCCGCAGGTCGCGCCATATTCAGGCGACATGTTGGAAATGGTCGCCCGGTCGGCCAGGCTCATATGGTTCAGACCATCGCCGTAGAATTCAACAAATTTACCGACCACGCCTTTGGCGCGCAGCATTTGGGTGACGGTCAGCACCAGATCGGTGGCGGTTGCGCCTTCGGGCATGTTGCCGGTCAGTTTAAAACCGACAACTTCAGGGATCAGCATGGAGACCGGCTGGCCGAGCATCGCGGCTTCCGCCTCGATCCCGCCAACGCCCCAGCCGAGAACGGACAGGCCGTTAATCATGGTCGTGTGACTGTCGGTGCCGACAAGGGTATCGGGATAGGCAATCTGCGTACCGGGATTGTTTTCGTCTTCATCCGTCCAGACGGTCTGGCCCAGATATTCCAGATTGACCTGATGGCAGATCCCGGTGCCCGGCGGGACAACGCGGAAATTGTTAAA
>JBNJDW010000204.1:0-3024 GCA_051745265.1 Pseudomonadota bacterium | reverse complement strand
ATGGAAGGGGTCGGCTTGAAAAGCCATTATACTTTCATGATTTTCTGATTGGATTTCTTACGGGCCTTCCAGATCAGGCTGTCGACAATGTAATGATGAAAATTAACCGCCTGAAAGATGACAACTGTGCCGACAATCAAAAGCACTTCATTGCCATTGAGCGCGAATTTCAATCCCGCCTGCACCGAACCGTAAAACAGGGTTGTGGCAAGCAGACAAAAGCCAAAATAAAACATTATTCTATAGGGCTTGGGCTGGCTTAACCAGGCCATGATTTTGCCTTCGTCTTTGTCTATATTTGTTTTTTGTGTCTGGGCACGGTTATTGATGTCGGCGGATTGGTCTGTGCGCGGGCGGAAACGGTTGTTGTTAAACAGCCAGACGAACAGGATGTATTGCGCATTGTGCCAGACATTAGCAACAAGCCAGCCAATATTGATATCGGGAATAAACACATACCCGGCGAAAAAGATAATCTGGTGACTGAGCATAAAAAAGAACGCGCAATAAGAAAGATTGCCGCGGTGCCAGTCAATGGCTTTGGTGACCAGCCAGACGCTGACAATGCTAAGCGCGGCGGCTCCGGCCAGATAGCTGAGTTCCATGGGCAGATCGGGCATCCAGACCGGCAGGAATAAGAATTTATCCCAGTCCTGCGCGCAGCGGTGGATCAGCCCCCAGACCGGTATCGCCCATATGGCGGCGTAATCCAGCCTGACAGGGGTGGCGGAATGTTGAATGCCTGATTTTTTGCGGTAAAATACTGAAATACCGTAAGATTGGCGGGTGTAATGAAACCATTGCCAGAAGAAATAGATCGTAATAATCAGCCAGATTCCCGCCCACAGATACAGTCCGACGACCCCGGCCAGAACCAGCAAGGGCAATTGATAAATCAAGAAGCTGTTCTGCGCGCGGTCCTGGGGTGTTCCGGCCAGTTTTGTAAAGGTGGCAATCACGTGATGATAACCCAAAAGCCAGATATCGAGTAAAAACACGGTCAGAAACAGCTCTGGCCTTAACCAGACGACCAGGCCGGAGCACAGGGCCAGCATGAGGACACCAAAAATCAGAATATGATCATATTTTGGTCCTTTGAGGTATCCTGGCACAGTCGTCCAGGGTTGCGCTGTATTTTCGGTTGCGCTGGTGTTCATGTGCCCCATCTCATGCTAAAAAATTCCACTCGCCTGAAATTATATAAAAAAAATTATAATATTTCATTAAGAAAGAATGAATGACAGCGCGCGCTCTTGCGCTGGCCGGGGGGATGTTCTAGATTGGCCGTCTGCCGACACACAGAATTAAAGCTGATAGATCTATGATGCCTGAACAACAGCACAATATGCCCCCTTATCTCGCCGCCCTTAATCCGCATCAACGTGAAGCGGTCGAGGCGCTGGACGGCCCGGTTCTGGTATTGGCCGGGGCCGGGACCGGTAAAACACGGGTGCTGACCACGCGGCTGGGCCATTTGCTGGTCACCGGTAAGGCGCGGCCCGATCAGGTGCTGGCGGTGACCTTTACCAATAAGGCGGCCAATGAAATGAAGCAGCGGGTTTCCGGCCTTTTGGGCGGTCGTCCGGTTGAGGGCTGGTGGCTGGGCACCTTTCACAGTATTGCCGCCCGTATGCTGCGCCGTCATGCCGAATGTGTCGGCCTTAAAAGCAATTTTACCATTCTGGATGCCGATGATCAGGTCCGGTTGCTCAAACAGATCATGGAGCCGCTGCCGATTGATTCCAAAAAACATCCGCCCAAAATGCTGATGGGCATTATCCAGAAATGGAAAGACCGCGGCTATACGCCCGATGCGATTGCCGGGGATGAAAACCGCGATCTGGCCGGCGGCTATCTGCAACAGCTCTACCGCGCCTATCAGGACCGTTTGAAAATGCTCAACGCCTGTGATTTCGGCGATCTGCTTTTGCATATGATTACCATTTTCCGCGATCCTAAATATGCTGATATTCTGGAGGAGTATCAGCAGCGCTTTAAATATATGCTGGTTGATGAATATCAGGATACCAATGTTGCCCAGTATCTGTGGTTGCGCCTGCTGGCGCAAAAGCACCAGAATATCTGCTGTGTCGGCGATGATGACCAGTCGATCTATGGCTGGCGCGGCGCCGAGGTCGGTAATATCCTCAGGTTCGAACGCGATTTTAAAAACGCCACCGTTGTTAAACTGGAACAGAATTACCGGTCAACCAATACCATTCTGGCGGCGGCCAATGCGGTGATCTCGCATAATGAGGGCCGGCTGGGCAAAAACCTGTGGAGCGCCAATGAACAGGGCGATCCGGTCAAGGTGATCGGCGTCTGGGATGGCCGGCAGGAAGCCATCCGCGTCAGTGATGATATTGAGGCGCTGCAACGGGCAGGGGTGGCCTTAAATGAAATGGCCATTCTGGTCCGCGCTGGATCTCAGACCCGCGAAATTCAAGATCGTTTTGTCGCCACGGGTATTCCCTATCGGGTGATCGGTGGGCCGCGTTTTTATGAACGCATGGAAATCCGCGATGCCATGGCCTATTTCCGCATTGTGGTGCAGCCCGATGATGATCTGGCGCTGGAACGGGTGATCAATACACCCAAACGCGGTCTTGGCCCGGCGACGGTGCAAAAACTGCAAATCCATGCCCGGACCCGCGGCCTGCCGCTGACCGAAGCGATCCATGAGATTCTGGAGACCGAGGAAATCGGCCCCAAACCGCGCAGCACGTTGCGCCAGTTAATGGACTCTTTTGAACGCTGGCGCCGCCAATTGCGCGAGGTCTCCCATACCGAGCTTGCCGGGATTATTCTCGATGAATCGGGTTATACCGATATGTGGCAGCAGGACAAATCGCCGGAGGCGGCCGGACGGCTTGAATATCTGAAAGAACTGGTCAATGCCATGGCCGAATACGAAAATCTGCCGTCTTTTCTGGAACATGTCGCGCTGGTCATGGACACGCAGAACAATCAGCAGACCGATATGGTCACGGTTATGACCCTGCATGCCGCCAAGGGGCTGGAATA
>JBNJDW010000203.1:0-3026 GCA_051745265.1 Pseudomonadota bacterium | reverse complement strand
GATCTAGCAACCCTGATAGGCCTCGTGGGCCGCTCCAGCCACCATTTCTGGTATTTCAGGATATCTTTGCGGGTAATCTCGGTGATCGGCTTATCGCCGATAACTTTAATAAAGCTTTCCAGCGCCAGTTTACGCGGGTTTTCCCATTTGCGGATCTGGTGATCGGTCTTACCGATCAGACGGTCTGCACAGCGCGGAAAATAGATATCCGGTGCTTCGCTCAGCTTGATTTGGGGCGTTTCCGCTGTGCCGACCAGGGCGGCTTCATAATCTTCGGCCTTCTCGGGCTGTTTTTCTTCGGAGGCTTTGAGCGCCCGAAACCTGTCAACCAGCTCCCCGGCTGAGGCGTTTTCCGACAGATCGGCAATATCCCGATAGGCAAAACCATGCAGACGGGCATTCTTAACCGCCTTTTTATAGAGCGCGCCGCTCTCTGCGCGGTTGATGGGTGACGTCAAAAGATCACGCCAGTATTTCTCGACAACATCATTCTGGACAACAGCCCGCTTTCGGGCCGTGGATCGGTCTTTGGTTTTCAGCGAGATTTTGACATGCACGCGCCGGTCATATTCGGACAGGTCTTTGGGCACCCTTCGGAAATAATAAAACCAGCCATTTTTCTGGATCAGATAATCGGACATGTCGCCTCTTTTAGATCAAACTGTGTATGCTAAAATGTATGCTATATTGTATGCCAATTTTCAAAATTACGCAAGCGGAAAAACGGTGTTAAATCAATAAAACCGTTTTTATACAAGGGCTTGAGGGCTATAAAAATCGTAAATTTTGGTGAAAAGTGGCGGAGGGACAGGGATTCGAACCCTGGAAGGGCTATAAACCCTTGCCGGTTTTCAAGACCGGTGCATTCAACCGCTCTGCCATCCCTCCGTACCGAATGTGATTGGTTGAATTGTTGGAATTTCTAACATCCTTTCCCGGAAATGAAAAGAGGTTTTTAAATATTGTGCGGTGATTTTTACTTTTGCTTGTCAAAACCCATGTTTTTTGTAAACTGAAGCAATCTCTTAACAAGAAGAAGGGTAAAGCAATGCCGCTCGAGAAACTGCTCAAAGGCTTTCGGTCTTTTCACAGCTCCTATTTCGAAGAGAATGATCATTATACAGACCTGGTCAAAAACGGCCAATCGCCCGAGGCTCTGGTCATCGCCTGCGCAGATTCCCGCAATGACCCGGCTCTTCTGACCCAAAGCGAGCCCGGCGATATCTTTGTCGCCCGCAATGTCGCGGCCATTGTTCCGCCCTACCAGCCGGATGAAAACTATCACGGGACCAGTGCGACCATCGAATTTGCCGTCAGAGGCCTGCAGGTCAAGGATATCGTCATTTTAGGCCATGCGCTGTGCGGCGGCGTGCAGGCGCTGGCCGAGTATACCGAAAATCCTGAAAAGGCTGAAACCGACAAATTTGAATTCATGTCGCCCTGGCTGTCAATTGGTGCCACAGCCTCTGAAACCGTCAACCGGATCCTGCCTGATTTATCAAAACCGGTTAAATTAAAGGCTTTGGAACAGGCGTTGATTTTAACCTCATTAAACAATCTTATGACCTTCCCCTGGATCCGCCGCCGCGTCGAAAATGGTGAACTGGCCCTGCATGGCTGGTATTTTGACATGGTTGCCGGTGAGCTTCTTGGGTATGATTTCAACAGCGGCACCTTTAAAAATATCGGCGACAAAACCAAGGATTTTGCTGTCGGCACAAAAGACTGCAAAACGGACTGCTGCGCCGCATGGCCGCTGGATGATCTGGTCCGCGATCATTTAAAAACAGCCTGAGCGCGAATTGCTATTGCTGTTTTTCGCTTTTGGCTTAAATATAGTTCATGGAAAACAATATCCCCCTGCCCGTACCTCCGACGGCGGCTCATAACTGGGCCGCGGCGGCGCATGATCGCATTGCCTCTGACCTGCGGCGGCAGGGCTGGTCTGTCGAGCCTGATTATCTGGGGCTAAGTCTGGGAGATACGCTGATAGAGCGGTTGAAATCTCTGGACAATCAACAGGCCCTGACCAGCGCCGGTATTGGCCGTAAAGATAAAAACCAAATCGCGCCCGCTATCCGCAAAGACCGGACCTTCTGGCTTGACCGTACCAACAGCACAGATTCACAGTATCTAAGCCGTATGGAAGACCTGCGGCTGGAACTTAACCGCGCCCTGTTTATGGGCCTGTTTGAATACGAAGCCCATTACGCCATCTATCCCCCCGGTGGTTTTTATAAAAAACATATTGATGCCTTGAAAGGCAGCCGCAACCGGATCGTTTCCACCGTCTGTTATCTGAATGATGAAGACTGGCAGGACGATGACGGCGGCATGCTGACCCTGTATGATACTCAGAATCCGGATCAAATCGCGCATATTGTCTCCCCACAGAAAGGCACGCTTGTCACCTTCCTGAGCGAAGACCTGCCGCATGAAGTCCTGCCCGCCCGTCGTGACAGACGCAGCATTGCCGGTTGGTTTCGCTGCAACGCATCCTCGGCCGACCGGCCTGATCCGCTTTTATAGCCTGATCTTATCCAGCGATGAGTTTTGCGGTAATTTCAGCAACATGTTTGCCTTGAAAACGTGCCGCGCCCAGCTCGTTCTCCGACGGCCAGCGTGAACCGTCACCATCGGCAATGGTTGTTGCCCCGTATGGCGTGCCGCCGCTGACTTCATCAAGACGGGTCAGGCCTTCGTATGAATAAGGCAGCCCGACAATAACCATCCCCAGATGCAGCATGCTGGTGATATTGGACATCAGCGTTGTTTCCTGCCCGCCATGCTGACTGGCTGTCGAGGAAAAGGTCGAACCGACCTTGCCATTAAAAACTCCCTTGGCCCAGAGACCGCCGGTCTGATCCCAGAAATTGGCCATTTGCGATGCCATACGGCCATAACGGGTACCGACACCGATAATAATCGCATCATACTCAGCCAGTTCATCGACTGTGGCAATCGGTGCTTTCTGATCAAGTTTATAACCGCTTTTTCCGGCAATATCGTCGGGCACCAACTCGGGC
>JBNJDW010000202.1:0-3039 GCA_051745265.1 Pseudomonadota bacterium | reverse complement strand
CGGACATGGACTGAAATCTCGGCCAGAACATTTCCGGCATCATCAAACGCCAGCACATTGGTATCGCCAATCGCACGCCCCACCACATACAGGCGGTTAGACCGCAGAACACCGACATCAGCAATCGACGGACTGGCCACCAACAGATCCGCAACCGGCTGGGGCAGTTCAATTGTTTCCGCCTTGCCCGCCGTCAGCTGAACCGTATGCCGGAATGTCTTGTCCGGTCCGGCCATCACCTCTGTGATGCTGAAATACCCCAGCATGGCAAAAACGATCATACCCATGATGATCGGTAGAAGGCCGTTATTCTGTTTTAGATTCATGGTTTCAGAGTCCATAATGACCCCCTGTAAGATTTAGTTAGGCTGGCGTGCAAGCGGAACCGTAATCCGTTCGGATTCCCCGCCGCTATAGATACGGATAGACGTGGTAGAAGAATTGCCATCAATACCGCTGGCTTCAGCGCCATCAATGCTTTGTGATTGCAGTTTATTTAACCCCTGGAGCGTCCGGCTGATCCCGACATCGGTTGTTGGCTGCTTGCTTTCCTCCGTAGCGGCGGCGTTACCGGCGCCCAGACGACGCAGAGCAAGCGTTATATCACCCATCTCCATGGCAAGCGCAAGGACTTCAGCGCCCTTTGGTGAGACTTCCAATGTCACGACTTTACCGATTTTTGCTTCACGCTCGTCTTCCTGTGCGGTCTGATCAACAGCCAGAACCCGGACATCATTCAAGACAGTTTCACTGGCATATCTTTGCACAAACCCCTGTGTCCGCTGCTGGTCACTGGCCGAAATACGAAGATTATAGGTCAGAATAACATCGACATGATCACCCGGGCGAGCAAAACCACCGACCGAGGATGACGGTGAAACCGGAATACTAAAGGCCAGCATGCCAGAGCCGATTTTCGCCGCCAGAAAATTACCGCCGCTTGCTGATACAGCCACAGTCTCTAAAATAGGCTCTCCCATCTGGACATCACGGCGCACCGCCTGATCGATGATAGACAGATCACTGATTTCAATATCGGATGATTTAACGAAGGACCCCTTCAAAACAGCACTTTCCGGCCAATCGGCCCAACGCAGTTTGCCGGGTTCAATGACCTCACCCTCAGAAAGATTTTCAGCCGCGACAAGGATCTGCGCCATTTTCATGCCGCTATCCCCTTCTGTCGTTTCTTCGGGCGTCAGGAAAGCCTGAACGCTAAACGCTACGATAAAGGCGGTACAAATCGCACCTACCAGGATAAAAACTACACTTTTATTCATTATGTTCCCCTAAAGAACAATTCCCCATAGACAGTATGCCCGTTTTCCTAACTGAAAGGCAATAGAAAAAATCAAAAAAATTTAATGCCTTACATTAAAGAGTTACAGCAAAAAACCTATTGCAATGGCAACTCCATAAGGAACTGCGCTTTTCCCCTCATGCAGACCGGCAATCCAGTCGCTTTGTGTCGCCAGCGATTTTAAACGCCCGCTCTTTTTAATATAGAGCGCAAAAGCCGCCAGCACAGCGCCCGACACCGTCATCCAAAGAATAAATTCAGGCAATTGCCCCAAAGGGATCCAGAATCCCAATGCCGCCAACAGCTTGGAATCCCCCGCCCCCATCACATTAAAGGCAAACATGAAAAAGGTCACAATAAACAGAGTGACCGCCGACAGGAAATGCGCCGATAATGGTGCAAAGCTGTCCGGCGCCCATAGCAAAGCGACCGCAAACACACCGATGATAAAAACCGGCACCTGATTGGGAATGGTCAGGCTACGCAGATCAGACAGCGCCGCATATAAAAGAATGACCGATATATAAAACAGACCAATGGCTGCCATTTATTCCACCTGCAGAAAAAACAAAAGCCCACAGAGTATCTCTGCGGGCTTTTTGGTTAGAATATAAGCAGTCTTAATCACCTGCGGCAGCGATATCATCAGACGCGCCTTGGAACATTTCCGTCAGTGTATCACCAAAGGTGAAGACCACCGCGCTGATACCAACGGCGATGCCGGCAGCGATCAGACCATACTCAATGGCGGTCGCGCCTTTTTCGCTTTTGGCATAAGCGTGAATTGTAGAAATAAGTTTCAACATATTGAACTCCCTTGCTTGTATCGTGAATTGGAGTGTACCCCACTCCGTTTTATGCTACGTCATCTACTCTTAAAGTAAAGTTAATTTTCGAAAAAAAATGGGGACGCACCCTGTGAAGGATACGTCCCCAGTCTTATGCTGCGAGTTTGTCAAGTACAGAGATGAGGGCTTCAGGCTATTACTTCATTATCAAACTCGCAGCCATCGACCCCGCTAAATCAGGTCCCTGCGGCAGCGATATCATCAGACGCGCCTTGGAACATCGCTGTCAGTGTATCACCAAAGGTAAAGACCACAGCACTGATACCAATGGCAATCCCCGCCGCAATCAAGCCATACTCAATCGCCGTTGCACCATCAGTTTGTGTTTTCCAGGCCTGGTATTTTGAAATAAGTCTAATCATAGTATCTCCCTCTATTTTTCAATTGATTCACTCTAACCTTTATACTTATAGAATATCGTCAATTGTTTAACATAATATGAAGATAATCCATTTCAGTAAGACTTTTTAAATACAAATTAAATAAAATTAACTTTTATAGAATTTAACTAAAATTCGATGTTTTTCTTAATCGTATTAAGGGGTTAGAAAGCAGCTCCTTTTTATATAAGAAGGCTATTTGCAGAGGATCGCAACATAGCTTAAAAAGCGAAGGGGCAAAACCTCCTCAATGTGATATGCTTTCCTTGCTCTGGTATTGATGAGCTCAAACCTTGGAATGGCATTAGAAATAGTGTTTTTATAGAGATCTATAGGTCAATCATTTTTCAGGTTAAGAAAGATAAGGTGTAAACTTGTTACGAAGACCATTTCTACTTTTTGTAATGATAATCTGCTTCGGTTTTGTTTTCACAGAAAAAGCTGAGGCAGAAACAGAGCGTTCCCAAGTCTTGGTAAAGCCTGAATTAGATAGTGCTCGTAGCATTAACAT
>JBNJDW010000201.1:0-3146 GCA_051745265.1 Pseudomonadota bacterium | reverse complement strand
TTTTGTTCTGTTGCGTCTACATGGTGGAACTAAATTACTGACTCTTGCGTTTTTCTTAACTAAAGGGTAAGACTATATGTGTAAACCCTACAGGCGCAGACTGATTTTTTTCACTGCGCATCATTTTGAGGGGGATGATTATTATGACCAATAACAATACGGCTGAAGAACTGCTTCCGGCCATTACCGTTGAACTGGTAGATACCTTGTCCGAAGTGGACATGTCCAATCTTTGCGAAATCACTGAAAGCACGATCAATGCCGGCGGCGGCTTTGGCTGGATCACCGCGCCGGCGCGCGAAAGCCTTGAACGTTACTGGTCGGGTGTTCTGGCGGTACCGCAGCGTCACCTGATTATCGCCCGCATGGATGGTATGCTTTGCGGTGCGGTCCAACTGGTTGAACCGACATTGCAGAATGAAGCGCAAAGCTTTGCCGCCAGCCTGCTGGCCAATTTTGTCGCCCCCTGGGCGCGCGGCTATAATATCGGACGTGAACTGGCCCAGACGCTTGAAAATCTGGCCATTGAAAAAGGCTACACGGTTTTAAATGTCGATATCCGCGAAACCCAGCGCTCCGCCATTACCCTGTTTGAATCGCTGGGCTATAAGAAATGGGGCGAAAACCCCTATTACGCGCAAATTGACGGCAAAACCATCAAGGGATTGTATTACACCAAAGTCATTGCCCGGCCCGTACAGCAGCGGCCCTCCATCATCTGATCACCGATCGGGATTCTTTATGGAACTGCGCCGGCTTTCCATACGTTAATCTTATGTTAAAGATAATTGACAAAGGCTTAAAATTCAGCCATACTCGCGGCTGCGCGCAGATTTACATGAGGGGATTATCATGACACCGATCACAACCCGACGATTACAGCAACAGCCCACCCCGGATTACAGCCTTGCGGTTGCCGATGACACTTATGCCCTGATCACCGATGTATTGGCCGGTAAAATCATGACCGCCCTTGAATTCAAACGGCCTTATGCGGCCACCGAAACCGCGGCGGAACTGTTTACCCTGTTGGAAAAAGGCGTCTCGGCAAAATCAATCAACCTGCAATCCCTCAGCCCGCAGATTTTTGATATGTATCTGTCCGGCCAATATAACATGGCCAAAATTGCCGAAAAATATCTCATCCAACTGTCAAAATATGATGTCAGCTATGCCGGTATGGATTTCACCCGCCTGCAGGACACCGTAAACCAGATCCACCGCGAAGCCCCCGACCCGCTGGCCGTTCTGGGCGCTGATAATCTATATCAGCTGCTGGTGTTGAAATACTTCCAGAATAAACTGACCGGCTGAATCCAAAGCCTTAACGCCGCGCCTGAAAAAAATCACGCAGCAGCTTTGCCGCTCTGGTCTCGTCAATGCCGCCATAAACATCGGGCCGGTGATGGCAGGTTGGCTGATCAAATATATGCGGTCCCTGTTCAACGCCGCCGCTTTTCGGATCATAAGCACCGAAATAAAGCGTCCTGATTCGGGCAAAGGCAATCGCCGTCGCGCACATCGGGCAGGGCTCTAACGTCACATACAAATCACAATCCGGCAGACGTGTCGTGTCCCGCCGGGCGCAGGCGGCACGAATGGCCAGAATTTCGGCATGGGCGCTGGGGTCTTTATCCCGTTCGGTCCGGTTACCCGCCCGGCTTAGAACTTCGCCGCTGGCCCGATCAACGACCAGCGCGCCAACCGGCACTTCGCCCGCATTTCCGGCCTGTTCAGCTTCTGTTAAAGCTTGATCCATATAGTCGAGTCTGCCATTGTTCATTCTGCATGTAATAAACGGCGATATAGAAAATGACAAGTCCAGATACACCAGAACGTAAAGGCGAGCGTATCGCCAAACATCTCTCCCGTGCCGGGCTGTGTTCGCGGCGCGACGCTGAACGCTGGATCGAAGCCGGGCGCGTTGCCGTCAACGGCGTTAAACTGGACAGTCCGGTGATGCTGGTCACGGATGAGGACACCATCAGCGTCGATGGCAAACCCATATCCGAAAAACAGGAAACCCGTTTATGGCGCTATCACAAACCGGCCGGTCTGATCACCAGTCACGCCGATGAACAGGGCCGCAAAACCGTCTTTGAATCACTGCCGCCGGATATGCCGCGGGTGATCAGCATCGGCCGGCTTGATCTGAATACCGAAGGGTTACTGCTTTTGACCAATGACGGTGAATTATCCCGCCATCTGGAACATCCTGATACCGGCTGGCGCCGCCGCTACCGGGTCCGGGTCTATGGTGAGGTCACACCGGAAAAACTGCGCCTCCTCAAAAAAGGCATTACTTATAAAGACATTACTTATCGCGGTATTGATGCTAAACTGGAATCCGAATCCGGGGCCAATGCCTGGCTGACGGTCACCCTGACAGAAGGCAAAAACCGCGAAGTCCGCAACGCCATGGAATCGATTGATTTAAAAGTAAACCGTTTGATCCGCATCGCCTACGGACCTTTTCAACTGGGCAATCTGCCCGCTGGCGGGGTTGACGAAGTGCCGCGCAAGGCGCTGAAATCCTCGGTAGATAAAAAATTCTGGCAGAGAAAAAAATGAAAAAGTCCTATTTAATTGCCCTTGGCATTGCGATCATCGCCGGTTTATGGATGGCCTCTGGCACCATAGAACGCAACGGCACCGATCAGACGGAAGAGAGCAGCGACACACAGCCCAGAGCCAGCCGGTCATTAAACACCGTAAACACCGTCCAGACCCGCACCCTCAAGGCCGAAGAACACACGCGCAAGATCCTTATTAATGGCCGGACAGAGGCCTCACGCATGGCCCGCATTTCCGCGGAAATTGAGGGGCAGATCAATGAGATCCGTGTCGATGACGGCAGCCGTATGGAAAAAGGCGATGTCATTGCCACCATTAAAATAGATGACCGTCAGGTGGCCTTAAACAGCGCCCGCAACCGTGTCAAACAGTTCGAGCTTGAATACAAAACGGCGCGCAATCTGGTTGAGCGCGGCTTTAGCACCGAAGTTCAGGTCGCCACCCGCAAGGCCGAGCTTGAAGACGCCAAGGCGGCCCTGCGCCGCGCCGAAATTGCCCTGCAAAACACCAAAATCCGCGCGCCGTTTGACGGCGTCCTTGAACAGCGCAGTGTCGAAGAAGGTGATTACGTC
>JBNJDW010000200.1:0-3157 GCA_051745265.1 Pseudomonadota bacterium | reverse complement strand
AAATGTGGATTCCAAGACCGCAGTAAAAGAAAATATGTCCTCTCAAAAAGGAAATGCGCTGTTTTTAATTCTGATCGCCGTCGCCTTATTCGCCGCACTATCATATGCCGTAACACAATCAGGCCGCGACGCGGCAGGCATTGAAGAAGAACAGGAACTGCTGGATGCCGGAGTGGCCCAGCAATGTGAAGGGGCGGTTAATCATGCCATCAAACGTGTCAAAACCTTAAACGGCTGCCAGCCTGATCAGATCAGTTATGAGATTGAGGGGGGTATTAATGTTAATGATGACGCGCCGGCTGATGAATCCTGTCATTTATTTCGGGAAAATGGTGGCGGCGCCACCCCCTGCGGTGCCTATGAAGATCCCAAGACCGATACCGGACAGATCACAATGGATGACACAGAAACAGTTGCCGTCACCGCCGGCGGCACCTATCTGCAATGTACGGATTGGAGCGGCTCCAAATGCAGGATGCAATACAGCCTCGATGGGTCGGATTTTACTTCAGTTGGTGAGATATGCACTTACAAAGACGGAGATGGTCGCGGCAGCTCCAAATTTGCCCAGGAGCTTTTCTGCGCGGCCGCCTGTGGCGGCAACCCTACCGATGCTAAAATTCTCCTGAATGATATGGATTATTATCTGGAGGATGATGGTTCCCTGACCCCGATGGATCAGGAAGAATGCACTGGATTGTTTGATATCGACTGCGATTGTTTTGAGTGATCCGTAACAGGCGCGGGCCTTTTAAATCAGGCCGATGGGCAAAGGAACCGGCGTCTGTTCTGCCGGTAAACCAGACTGAACCACATCTTCTTCCTTTATTATATTTTCTATGTCATGATAATAATCGGGCAAAATTCTTTTCCTTCTCCCGCCCGTCAACTGCTTTGAGGATTCTCTCTATCATGCTGTTCCGTAAATTTCATTTATCTATTTCTACGATTGTCCTAATGGCTTCTCTCTCTGCGCCCGGCACCGCCGCCGCAGAGGACGCCCAGAAAAAATGGGGCCCGCATGTTGATCTGGAAGGCAAATGGGGCACAGAACGCAGCCTTGGCGAAGTTGATCTGTTTATGCCCTTGGCCCAGAATGAAGTTTCTCTGTTATTTACCGATTTACGCCTCCGCCTTGATGATCATTCATCGCGTGAGGGGAATTTCGGACTCGGTTTTCGCACACAGATGAGTAATGACTGGATCGCTGGCGTATATGGTTTCTTTGATATTCGCCGCACGCCCAATGACAATACATTTCATCAAGCGACACTTGGCCTCGAAGCCCTCACCGAAAACAACGAATTGCGCCTGAATGCCTATATTCCGGAACAGGGACGTAAAGATGTCACCGGCACCGGTAGCGCCACCCCCGTCATAACAGGCGCACAATTCCAGATACAAACAGAAACGCCCGCGCAGGAAGCCGCGCTGGCCGGTTTTGATATCGAGGCCGGGCAGCGTTTTAACCTGACCCCCAACTGGACCCTGTGGGCCTATGCCGGTGGTTTCCATTTCGACAAAAGCGGCTATGACAATGTCACCGGCCCGCGCGGACGGTTGGAATTCAGCCGTGAGAATCTGCCCTATATGGATCAGGATGCCCGCCTGACGCTAGGCGTTGAAAGCCAATACGATAATGTCCGCAAGGGCCAGAGCTTTGCCATTGCCCGCCTGCGCGTGCCGTTATCATCGAACAAGGACTCTCTGTATGCTCAGAGCGCGCTGGATAAACGCATGACCGACCGGATCACCCGTGATGTCGATATCGTCGCCGGCGTGCAGGAAGGTGAAACCATCACCGAGACCGCAGAACTCATCGGTGAAAACGGTATAGCTTATACTGACTATACCCTTGTTGATGCCAATACAGCAGATCTGCGAGGTACCATTGATGGCGCCGGACCGAACAGTCTGGTCATTGTCGATGGCAGCGCCGGTGATATTATTTATAACGATTATATCTCTATGGATAATGACGGGCAGACCCTGTCCGGTGGTGGCCGTGTTATCACGCTTAAAGGGGCCAAAACAGGCGCAACCGTATCAACAACTTTACCCGGCACACGGCCAACGCTCCGGACACCGATAAACAGACTCGTTAGTATCCTTTATGCTGATAATACTGTTTTTACCGACATCACGATCGCAGAGGGTGATATCTATAGCATGGAAATCTTTGGCAGCCAGAATGTGCTGATTAAGAATACATCCTTCATTAACGATCCCGGTGAAGGTGCAATAAACGCCGTTTTTGCAACAGCAACATTGGATAATGTGACCATTAGTGATAGAAGCTTTGGGATCAGCTCAAATGACTCGACCCTGACGGTTAATAATACGACGATCGAGAATGTCACCTCTGGGATAGGGATCTTCGGCGGTTCGAATCTGACGGTTAATAACAGCTCGATCAGCAACACCACAAATTATGGGATAAGAGATTCCAGTAACGGCACATTAGCGGGCAGTGGCAACACCATGACCGCGATCGGCGGCACGGCCTGTGATGCAGATGCCACCACAACCGGCAATCTTGCATACACGCTGGACGGCGTTCCGGCCACCTGTCCGTAATCTTTGCCCGGGAAAATCAAAAACATGCAATACAGAGAAGCGCGCCAAAACGATCTGCGAGAGATTATTCAACTCTACTGTGACGATGATCTCGGCACGACCAGAGAGATCTTAAGCGACCCGATCGACGCAGTCTATCTCAAGGCTTTTGACGACATCTCAAAAGATCCGAATAATCACCTGTATGTTATTGAAGATCAGGAAAAAGTGATCGGCGTCATGCAATATACCGTTATCGCTCATCTTAACAGAGCCGGCACAAAACGCGCCCAGATCGAAAGCGTTCATATCCACCCTGATTACAGAAACAAAGGCATTGGCAAAAAATTTATGCAGTTTGCCCTTGATCTGGCAAAATCAGACGGCTGCGGCATTGTCCAGCTGACCAGCGATAAAACACGCAAAGACGCGCACAGATTTTATGCGGATTTAGGGTTTATAGACAGCCATATCGGTATGAAAATACATATCTGACATATGACGCCAATAAGCCTTCCTGACGGATGGCAATGGATTTTTAATATTTTTACTCTATAATCTGACTTAACGTTACTGAACTTGAATAATGTTAGGGGATATA
>JBNJDW010000199.1:0-3251 GCA_051745265.1 Pseudomonadota bacterium | reverse complement strand
CTGAAACTGGCCGGGGAAGAACGTCGCTTGCAGGCATTCAAGGATGAGTATGAAGATTTAATGCAGGAAACTGATCTGGCGCCGTCCTTTACAGTTGTCACCCGCGAAGCCGGACGGACAACATTGAGCGATCGGGAGACGATGCTGAACATCGCCGAAGAAACAGATATCTTTCGTGGATTTCTTGACAGTTACCGCGCCGGCAGTACCGCGGCAGAAGACCCTCAATAAACCATCAGACCGTTCTTAATTTGGCCGTGGCACATTGTTCGTCGGCGGCTTATGCGGCGGTGGTTTTGGCTTTGGCGTTTTGTGCGGCGGGTGATAATGCTCATCATTTTCGGCATCGTCTTTGCGCGGGCCGCTGTTTTTGTCATCGTTACTGTTGTTGTTATCCGGCCCGTCATCCGGGTCTTTTGGATCCGGCTTTTGGTCGCCGGGTTTTTTATCCCCGGGTTTCTTATCATAGCCTAATTTCTTCATATTCGGCTGGTGGCCGGTCAGTTCATCCATATCTTTGGACAGGTGCCGGCGGATATCCTGCAGGCGTTCATTTTCAGGATCTTCCCACAATTCAACAAAATCCGCCGGTGTCCAACCGTTGACATCGCGGCGTTTGGGATCAGCATCGGCATCAATCAGCATTTTGATCACGGCCCGCCGTCCTTCCAGACCGGCATTTAAAGAGGCGCTGTGTAAAGGTGTCCAGCCCTGGCCGTTATCAATATTGGGATATGCCCCGGCGTCCAGCAGGGCTTTGACGATTTTGGTTTCACCCCAATAGGCGGCAATATGTAAGGGGGATAATCCGCATTCCGTCAGGCAGTTCGGATCAGCACCTTTTTTCAAAAGGCCGCGTACCGTCTGCAGATCACCGTGGCGGGCGGCACGGTAGAGCTTTGTCAAACCATGTTCATCACGTCTATCGATATCGAATGATAGAATTGAGAAAAAGTTTTTGTGGGACATAAGATGCCGCCTATCTTGTTTTCGTTTATTATACAAAATTTTTGCGGGATCTGCAAATCAATATACATATAGCGGCAGGGTGCAAGACCCCTTAAGACAGGCTGTCTGCAACGGTTAGGAACAGGGCCAGTACATGGTCACCCAATAAAAAAACAGTGGCGCTGATGGCAATGGCAACGGCGGCCCCGATCAAAACATATTCAATGGCCGTGGCGGCGGTAATATCCTGTATCCATCTTTTAAAAGCTGTCAGCATATAGCAAACTCTTATTTACGCCGCGGCGGATTCTTGGGCGGTCGAATGGGTCTGGGATAAAGATTGTCATTACCCGGATGGCGGGGGTTATCAACTTTGGATATTTTGTCCTGTGCTTTGGGTTCTGCATCCGGCTTGGCGGGGGGATGATATTGATGCACATGTTCGCTGGCCGGCAGCTGTTTTTTATATTGGCCGCCACTGGCGATCAGACGCTGGACCAAGGGCGATGTGCGGTCACCGCTTTTCGACAGGTTGTCGAGCAGTGTCCAGCCGCGGTCATCTTCGATATTGGGATTGGCGCCATAATCAAGCAAGGTGTCAACAAGGTCGAGATCTTCCATTTCTACCGCTTTTAACAGCGGGTATGATCCACCTGTATCCTGCAGATCAATATCGGCATTATGACGGAGGAGAAGCGATAAAAGCTCCATATTCAGGCCATCAACAGCATAATGGATTAAACCCTGTCCGGTTTCATCCAGCGTATCGGGGTTACCGCCTTTTTTAAACATCCCCTCGATAATAGAAAATGTTTCGTCTTCACGGGCGTAACGGTAGAAATTTTCATTGACCAGCGTGTCCATCACCGTCTGCCCGTCATTGTTTTTATTGGCGGGCAGGTCTTTATATAAGGCCAGTACCGGTTTTATGACATCATAATTAAAGCTCCGCAAAGCCTCATGCAGTATTGTGTCACCTGCATTATTTGTCTGGCGGTAATTACCCGTCTTATTTGCCCCCGTCCGTATGGCTGAAATATCCTGGTATTCCACCGCCCGGTGGAGGAACGTCCGGCCCAGCTTGTCGATGGCATCGCCATCGGCGCCGGCCCATAACAGCTGTTTTGAAAGCGCCCAATAAATGTCATCGGCTGAATCTGTATTGTCCATCGCGGTTTTCAGCAAGGGATCTGCCTTTTCCGGCAGGATATTAGGATCTGCTTTACTGCGCAGGAAGGACAGGGCCAGACCAGGATTTTTATTGGTCACAGCCTTGTAAAGCGGTGTGCAGCCATCACAGTCGGTGGCATTAATATCAACGCCCTGCTTTGACAGCAAACGAATGGCATTGTCAAAACGGTCCGATGTAATGCCGAAATAAGCCGTTTCTCTGGTCCAGAGGTTGCGGATGCTGGCTTTGGCACCGTGATTGATCAGTGTTTCGGCCGCGATTGTCGAATTTCTGGTCAGCGCTGTGCAGAGATATGAGATGCCTTCGATATGGCCGTCAGGTTTGGCGCCGGATTTTAACAGCATGCGCATAATAACGATGTTGTGTTTACGAACCGCCAGCGCCAGTGGTTTGGCATTGGCGCCGTCCAAGCCGCCAAAATTCGGATCTGCGCCTTCTTTCAAAAGGATATGAACCTTCTTGGCTTTGCCGCTCAGGACAGCTTTCTGCAAAGGCGTCAGACCGCTGAAAGTAATGCGGTCAGGATCTGTAAAGCGGCTGAATAGGCCTTTATTGCGTGCCATGGGAAATAATATTCCTCTAAATAGTCTTATTTTGAAACGATAAACCCTAACACAGCCAAAAGGCGGCATCAATCATTATTACGGTTTTATGGATATTTAAAAGAGATCAGCGCGCGTAAAGCGTATGATAATATAAATATTGAGTACTATCGGCATTGCTAACGCATTGATGGGCCCGCTCGTTACAGGTACCGCTGGTGCAGGTTGTGCCATCATCAAGGGTGACAATGGTTGTGCCATCTTCCAGCGCGTTAAAGGCCGAATTCTGCAGAAGCGGAACGGTCGAATCACCAAGCAGCTTGGTATTGATAGATTCGCAGAGGGTTTTGTTTACATTACCAACGGCCATAATTTCAGCGGTATTGCTGGGCCCGACATCGGTAATAGCCGCGTTTTTATGAATGAGTATTGTCGTCCAGCCTTTGAAATCTTCCTGATACTGGATGCCCCCGCCATAGGGGTGATATAATTTGGGACGATGATCACCGGCCTGATAATTGACGGAATCAGAGGGATCAACATCATCTATATCCCCGGCGTCAATGCCT
>JBNJDW010000198.1:0-3275 GCA_051745265.1 Pseudomonadota bacterium | reverse complement strand
CTGATTGCTGCGGCCGCCATGCTGATCCAGATTCCCTACAGTTTTGACGAACTGGTCGCCACAGGGCAGTTCCTGTACCGCCGCAAAAAAGCCGGCAGATCATTGCTGAAAGTCTTCTTTACCGGCGATACCGATGACGGGGACTGGCAGGATGACGCAGATAGTTTCCGTCAAAAACCACGCCGTATCCTGCGCGAGATGTTTGGCGGCGGTGTTAGTATTCCGTGGAATCTGGCGCTTTGTGTATTGATTGGCGGCTGGCTGATGCTGACGCGGATGAGTTTTGGCACGACAGGTGGTATGGCCGATGCTGATCATCTGATCGGTGCGCTGGTGATTACAGTCGCGGTAACCTGTTTTGCCGAAACGGTGCGTCTGTTCCGCTTTGTGATTATCCCGCTGGGGGCGGCCTTATTAATCACGCCGTTTGTTTATGAGGTCACAACCGCGGGCCTTGTCAACAGCCTGATCTGCGGTGTGGCGTTAATCGCGTTTAGCCTGCGGCGTGGCCCGGCTTATTACAGCTATGGCAGCTGGGATCGCTTTGTCCGTTAAAATTCATAGCGGAGTGAGGCCATCGCCTCCTGAATTTCGGTATTCTTAAGATCAGCAAAATTATAGCCGAAATTCAACGAAGCCCCGCGGACCAGATCCAGACGCGCGCCGATGGCAGCGCTGGTTTCGGTATCACCATCAACACTGCCGATATGGCCCTCGACTGAGCTTGAGAAACGGCCCTGTTTATGGTGCAGCCCGGCAGAGCCAAAGACACGTTCGGCGGTATCCCCTGCATCACGGTCAATATTTTCATAGCCAAGCTGACTGTCAATGACGATATTGGCATAGGTATAGGATCCGACCACGGCAGCGCCATAGGTGTCACCGGACCCGGCGGCAAGGCTGCCTTCGGCGGTGTGGCCTTTACGCCCCCGCAAAGACAGAAAATAATAGCTGTTGCCGATGGGCCGGGCATAACTCAGCCCCAGCTCGCCCCGGCCTTCCTGATCGGCGGTGACGGATAATTGATAGGCATTTGTCCGGACACTGTAAAAAGCGCCGGTTTCATCAAGACCGCCCAGAAAATCATCAAAACGCAGATTGGCATTACCGGTGCCGCGCCGCCGGCGGGTGTTTTCATTGACGGACCCCGTGACATTCCCCACAGACACCAGCCCCCATTCATCACTGATGAATGCTGCGATATTATCGGTATATTCATCATCAGCCAGACGATTGTAAGATCCGAAATACTGCACCCCGGCGGTCCAGCTGTTGGGCAGCTGGGTTTCAAGATGGATCAGACCATTGGCCCGGCTGTTATAATCATCATCATGGTTTTCAATATCATATTGCGCGGATTGATCAATCAGCAGGCTAACATTGGCGGTGGCAAAACCAAGATCTTTGGCCAGCGGTTCTTCGATAAAGGACAGGCTGTCATAGTTGATCGAAAGCGGGATGGTCTGCGCCGCTGTAGGATGGGAAGAAAGCCCGGTTAGCAGTGCTGTTAAAGCTATATATTTAAAATACTGTTTCATATTCTTACCCCCGCCGCATCATGGCATGATCAACGACATACTGGCCAAGTTCGCGACCAATGCGCAGGCCCTCTATATTATCGGCGGCCCAGTGGATGCCGCCATATTCACGGCTGAGGCCGCCTTCATCAGCGCAGGCGCTGATACTGGGCCAGCTGCGGGTTACACCGGTCAGCTGCCGCGGCCAGTTGACCAGATCAGGGGAACTGCCGGAAAACCGGATATCATCGCGGCCAAGACACAGGGCGAGGACCTTCGCCGATGCGGCGCTGAAGGTCGAATGCCCGGATGTATAGGCCGGAAACGGCGGTGTCGGAATCAGACTGACCCAGTTGGGGTCCGCTGTCATCCGCGGATCATTGTTTTTAAAATCGGCGGTTCGCATGCGGATGGCGGTTTCAGGCCGCAGAATGTCATATTCAAATTTGGAATCCCAGCAGCTGATCGCGCCATCGGCCTGCGCCAAACTCATCAGCGCGAAAGCTTTGGCCTGTTCGAGCAGGTCAAGATTTTTGTCCTGTAAAAGCTGCATGCCTAAAAGCTGCCAGTGACCGGGTGGGGTAATGCCGCGCGGCCCGTCCTCCCAGAAAAAGGCAATCTCGGTTTGATCGGGCGAGCGGGTAATGCTGTCCATCCCGCCGAGCAGTTTGACGCGGTAATATTGATCGGCAAATTCAGGGCTGCGGGGGTCCAGAAAAGGCGCGGCCCGAAAATGGCGGAGATCCTTCATAACCCAAGGCTTTTGCGCGCCCCAGCCGGGCAGAAGCCCGCGATTGAAAGAGGTAAAAGCAGGGCCGTTCTCAGCACCGTAAAAAGGCCCGGTCGGTCGCCAGCGCAGGGAATCTGTCCGCCGTTGATAGCGGCCAAGATAATATTCTGATTTTGAAGGTTCGGCGCCGTCATGGGTGCGGGCCTTGATCATGGCATCAGCACAGGTCTTGCCCCATTCAATACCGCGGGCCTTACCGCCATTGTCAGGAAAGCGGTCAAGATAGGCCATACGGTCGAATATAAAGCTCGATTGAAAGGCATCGGCGATGGCATAGGAACAGGCCACGCCATAGGCAACCGCAGGATCGGCATCTTTTGGCCCGTCCGGAAGGCCATAGTTGTTTTGCAGATTATAACGGTGGTCAATACCATTGACGGCGAGAAATCCGGCCATATGGCCCATGGCAAAGGCGCGGGTCGCGCGCGGCGGATTGACCGCCTGATCGCGGACCGTTTGCAGCATGATATCCGTCCAGTGATAGACGGGGCTCATATTCTGGGGATCAATGACCCCGTTGGTATAAGAATATTTACGTCCCATGCCTGAACAGGAGGTTCCCAGCACGGTGCTGCCGGCAAGGGCCGCCCAGCCGGCGCCCGCTGCTATATTGCTCAGAAAACGACGTCTTGATGTTGTCATTGATATATCTCTGCCCTTAATATCTGTCGTTATTATGCTATATTACAAATAACAGCTTCCCGGACCAACGACTAGTTTATATTTATGCAAAAAAAGTTTAGACTGCGGTAAATTTGCTGCAGGCCGGGTTTGTGAGGGTCTGTTCTGCATGACCAAAAGACCAAAGGAGTATATGTGTCTTCGCTGATTATGAGTATTCAAAACGGGGCCGTGCGCTATTCCGGCAAGCCGGTTTTTGAAGGCCTGTCGTTTAACATTCACGAGAATACCAAAATTGCATTGGTGGGCCGCAATGGCGCCGGGAAAACGACCTTGATGCGGATCAT
>JBNJDW010000197.1:0-3279 GCA_051745265.1 Pseudomonadota bacterium | reverse complement strand
CTGGAACCGGCGCCGGGGACAAAATCCTCGCGGATTATCGGTCTTGCCGATGATATTGCCCGGTCCATGTCGGCGATTTCGGTCCGCGTCGCGGTGATCCCGGGCAAAAACGCCATCGGTATTGAGCTGCCCAATCTGACGCGCGAAACCATTTATATGCGCGAGATGCTGGCCTCCCGCCCTTATGAGCTGACAACGGCCAAACTGCCGCTGATTCTGGGCAAGGATATCGGCGGCGAGCCGATTATCGCCGATCTGTCACGCATGCCGCATTTGCTGGTTGCCGGGACGACAGGCTCGGGTAAATCGGTGTCGATCAATACCATGCTGCTGTCTTTGCTGTATCGCCATTCACCGGAAACCTGCCGGTTGATCATGATTGACCCCAAGATGCTGGAACTGTCCGTTTATGATGATATTCCACATCTGCTGACCCCGGTGGTTACAGAACCGCATAAGGCGGTCACGGCGCTGAAATGGGCCGTCCATGAAATGGAAGATCGCTATCGGGCGATGTCCAAACTGGGCGTGCGTAATATCGAAGGCTATAACAAACGCATCCGCGAGGCTCAGGAATCGGGCGAAATTATCATGCACAAGGTCCAGACCGGCTTTGACCCCGAAACCGGCAAACCGATTTTTGAAGAACAGCCGATCAATCTGGTCGAGCTGCCTTATATCGTCATTATCGTTGATGAATTTGCCGATCTGATGCTGGTGGCCGGTAAAGATGTCGAAAACGCCATCCAGCGTCTGGCCCAGATGGCCCGGGCGGCGGGGATTCATTTAATCATGGCAACGCAGCGGCCCTCGGTCGATGTGATTACCGGCGTGATCAAGGCCAATTTCCCGACCCGGATCAGTTTTGCGGTGACCTCTAAAATTGACTCACGGACCATTCTGGGTGACAGCGGCGCTGAACAGCTGCTCGGCATGGGCGATATGCTTTATATGGCCTCCGGCGGGCGGATCAAGCGTGTTCACGGCCCGTTTGTTGATGACGGCGAAGTCGAACAGGTTGTCAGCTTCCTCAAAAAACAGGGCGAGCCTGAATATATCGATGCCGTCACCGATGGCGAAGAAGACGGCGGATTCAGCGGTATTGCCGGTGCCGGTGGTGATCGTGACGGCTATGACGAGCTGTATGATCAGGCCGTGCAGATCGTCATTACCGAACGCAAAGCCTCGACCAGCTTTATCCAGCGCCATCTGCAAATTGGCTATAACCGCGCCGCGCGAATTATCGAACAAATGGAAAAAGACGGCCTGATCAGCGCCGCCAACCATGTCGGCAAACGCGATATCCTGTTGGAGAATATGGGGTAATCGCCTTGTGACTTTACTGTTTTACCGGTCAATCAATGTGTAATAAAACAAATATGCATCTGTCGAGCCGCCAAGCTGCAGGCATGAATACTGCCGTGATGAACTAAAACTGTATTGGTTCGCGTAATCACCGTCAAAAGCCATATTTGTCGCCTGAAGACTGCCTAAGAAACTGGAGCCGTTGGTTTGAAAGCTTCCTGATTGATTGAGCGATCTTTGTATTTTCAGGCAAGCGCTTTCGGTGAGATTACCGGCAATCATTGTCAAATCAACTCCGGCATCGCCACTCTGGAAAATCCAGAGCCCGCCACTGAAAGCATATTGCCCATAACCTGTATTGCCACTTTGTGTCGTATTTAAAATGTTCTCGCTAATGGTTTGATAAGAAGCGCCGCCGCCATTGGCATGAAATATCTGGCATTCTTCCGCCGCGGGTGATGTGTGGGTATAATTACCATGGCCCCAGCTTGCATGGTCAAAACTGATATCTGTATCACTGCATCCATTGATCACCTGCAAACGCAAAAGCGCCTGTTCAATCTGACCGATATACTGCGCGACTTGCGCAACAGCGATTTCTTCCTGTTCTCTGGAAATATCACCACCGCCACGGCCGGATTGAGTGACGGCATAGGACAAAGCCGCAAACAAGGCCACGGCGATCAGAATCAGAAACAACGCATTACCACTCTTGCCTTTGAAAAATCCTGTCATCTATTTACCCTATTTTTTCATGATACTACTTTAGTAGTAAATGATGTCAATAATATGTCCATTATTTTGTAATGATCATATCGGGCGTTTTCGAAAATAACTTGCGAAACAGATTTTTTGAGTTAGGTATAAGGGGAAACACAATAACCTGCGTAGAAAAAGACATGAAAACAAAATCAACTCTGGTTCTGGCCCTGTTTGCCTTTTTAACCTTTTTCGTGCCGACAGCCGGTCTGGCCGCTGCCGATGACGATGTCGCCCGTATTGAAAATTATCTGCAGGATCTTGGCACGCTGAAAGCCGATTTCACGCAAATTGCCCATAACGGCAAGCGGGCGACCGGGACTTTTTACCTGAACCGGCCCGGAAAGCTGCGGTTTGAATATGATGACAGCGCAGATTTCATCGTCGCCGATGGGGTCTTCATTTATTATTACGATTCTGAAATGAAACAACAGTCCAACACGACCATCGGCAGTTCACTGGCTGATTTTCTGCTGCGCGAGGATATAAGTCTTGATGGTGATATCAAAGTCACTGATCTGAACCGTGAAAACGGTTATCTGAATGTCACCGTCACCCTGCGCGAAGATCCGGGCGCCGGATCGCTGATTCTGACCCTGCGTGAAGATCCGATGGAGCTGGTTAAATGGCAGGTCATCGACAGCCAGAACCTGACCACGGAAATCCGCCTTGATAATATTGAAACAGATATCCGACTCGCTCGTGGCCTGTTTTTCTATCTCGACCCTGTCCGCCGCGGTTCTTCTTATAATTAACTATTTTTTAACTTATTGAAAATAAACAATTATTTTGCATATTTCCGGCCTATCGACTTGACAAATTTATGGGAAGGACGTATCCTATAAACTCAATTACGAAATTAATGGCAGGGGAAACCGGATCATGGTTACGGACAATTCCGACACAAAATTTAAAAATAAATCGGCAGATCAGGCCCACAGTGCCACGGCGGATGTCAATGCGGCCCAGGCCGTTGCAGATGCCGTTCAGGCCCGCGAAAAACTCAGCCAACATGACGAACAGAAACAGCAAAAAGTAAAGCAGGCCGAAGAAAAGGTCGCGGCCGAGGAAATCGCCCGCCAGCAACGCAAAAGGGCCGAGGCAGAACAAGAAGCCGCACAACAGAAATCTGCTGCAAAAGATCCGGCGGCAGAGGAAGCCGATGAAAAAGCCGATGGTCCTGGCCTTACCGCCGGTACCGATTCAAAATTCACC
>JBNJDW010000196.1:0-3311 GCA_051745265.1 Pseudomonadota bacterium | reverse complement strand
TAAAATAACATACGCCTGAGCCAGCTTGCCGTGCGCAACGCAACCTTTAAACTGGTTGATTCGATCCCGAACGCCCTGATGAAATGGATGGGTGGTCCTGCGGATGATAATTATCAGGATGATCAGGGTGCAACCCACGTCCTCGCCATGGGTGGCGCAACACATGGCGCTATGAGCAGCTCGGGTAAACCGAAACCACCTGGTGGTGGAGGCGGCGGAGGCAGCAAGCCAGACGGGCCTGATCTTAAAAGCTGATTTAAAGCGTAACCGAAAAAACCGCCAGGGTTTCACCCTTGGCGGTTTTTTCTTTATGAAGATGAAATGCAGCGGCTTTTGTACAGCTTGCTCTTGTCTGCCCGTTCAAATAGTCTAGGATTAGTGAAGTTATATATAAACTATCTTTAGGTCTGTCGATGTTTAAAAAAATCCGATTTTTCAGCCTGATCTGTGCGACAGCGTTGGTTTTGACCGGCGCGGCTATGGTTGAGGCGCAAAGCCAAACGATAAATTCACCAGAAGAAACCGGGAAAATTGGTCCAGTCCATGGTATGGCCATGCATGGGGAGGCGCAATACGCACCCGGTGAAACGCTGGATTACGCAAATCCGGAGGCGCCAAAGGGCGGTTCTTTCCGGACTTATGCGATTGGCTCTTTTGATAACTTGAATCCTTATATTCTAAAAGGCTCTCCGGCAGCGGGGGCAAATCTGCCTTATGATACTTTACTGTATAATACGGAAGACGAAGCTTTCTCTGAATATGGCCTGATTGCGAAGAGCTTTGAAATGCCCGAAGACCGTTCCTCGGTCACCTTTAACCTGCGTGCCGAAGCCCGTTTCCATGACGGCACCCCCATCACAGCCAAAGATGTGATCTGGAGTCTGGAAACATTAAAAGAAGACGGACATCCTTTTTATCGGGCTTATTATAATAATGTGGCAAAGGTTGTTGCAGAAAACGATCATCGTGTCCGTTTTGAATTCGATGTCTCCGGCAATCGTGAACTGCCTTTAATTGTCGGCCAGATGCCGGTTATGCCCAGCCATTACTGGCAGGATAAAACATTTGCCCAAACGACGCTGACCCCGCCGCTGGGCAGCGGGCCTTATAGAATATCTGATGTCGATCCCGGACGCAGCGTAACCTATGAACGCGTCGAGGATTACTGGGGCCGCGATCTTGCTATAAACAAAGGCCGGCATAATTTTGATGAAATATCCTATGAATATTATCGTGATGATACGGTCGCCTTGCAGGCTTTCCTGGCCGGGGAATATGATTTCCGCCGGGAAAATACCGCCAAAACCTGGCAGACCGGATACACCGGTGATGCGGTTGCTGAGGGTAAAATCATTAAAATGGAACGCCCGCATAAATTACCGACAGGTATGCAAGGCTTTGTCTTTAATACCCGCCGCGATATTTTTGCCGATAAGGCTGTCCGCCGGGCCATTAACCATGCCTTTGATTTTGAATGGTCAAATAAACAGTTTGCCTACGGCATGTATGAACGTACCGGTAGTTATTTTGAGAACTCGGTTCTGGCATCCAGCGGTCTGCCGAAAGGGCGTGAGCTTGAAATTCTAAATGAATTCAAAGACCAGCTGCCAGAGGTACTGTTTACCGAAGAGTTCACACTGCCAAAGACAGAAGGCACCGGTCAGGATATGCGCCGTCACTTGCGTGATGGTATCGGTATGTTAGAGCAAGCCGGATGGACGTTGAACGAACAGGGCTTGCGTGAAAAAGACGGCACGGTACTGCGGTTTCAAATTCTGTTGAGTAATGCCTCTTTCGAACGCTGGGCCGGCCCATTTATCAAAAATCTTCGCCGCATGGGCATTGAAGCGGATATGCGGGTTGTTGATTCAGCGCAGTATCAAAATCGTATGGATAGTTTTGATTTTGATATGACCGTTTCAACATTCGGTCAGTCTTTGTCACCGGGTAATGAACAGCGGGATTACTGGCATTCCTCGAATGCGGATCAGCCGGGCAGCCGTAATTTGATCGGTGTCAAAGATCCCGTTGTTGATGAATTGATTGAAATGGTTATTCAGGCCCCTGATCGTGAGGAATTGATCATGCGGACCCGGGCGCTGGATCGTGTATTGCTGTGGGGCCATTATGTTGTGCCGCATTGGCATATTGATTACTTCCGTCTGGCCTTTTGGAACAAATTCGAACATCCTGACAGGGCGCCTGCCTTTGGTCTTGGGGTGACAGATATCTGGTGGGAAAATCCCGATAAGGCGGCACAGTTGCCTTTGACACCATCCGAAGGACAGCAGTAGTTTAAATTCGTTCACATTTGATTTCAGGGAAGTCGCGACGATATGTTCGCCTATATTCTAAGACGATTGCTGTTAATGATTCCGACGATTTTCGGGGTTATTCTGCTTAACTTCCTGATTGTACAGGTGGCCCCCGGCGGCCCGGTCGAGCAAACGATCTCCAAAATTAAAGGCACAGATGTTTCGGCAACGGCCCGTTTTTCAGGCGGTGGTGGCGAGGATTTCAATATTGAACAATCCAGTCAACAAAGCGGCGGCAGTTCATCCTCCAAATACCGCGGCGCTCAGGGGATGGATCCTGAACTTATCGCAGAACTTGAACAGCAGTTCGGCTTTGATAAGCCGGTGGGCGAGCGTTTTGTCAATATGCTGGTTAATTATATAAAATTTGATTTCGGTGACAGTTTTTATCAGAACCGTAAAGTCACGGATCTTATTCTGGATAAAATGCCGGTTTCGATCTCTTTAGGATTGTGGAGCACTTTGATCATTTACCTGATCTCTATACCGCTTGGCATTAAAAAAGCAGTCCGCGATGGGGAAGCCTTTGATATCTGGACCAGCGGGGTGATTATCGTCGGCTATGCGATCCCAAGCTTTATGTTCGCTGTATTACTGATCGTTCTGTTTGCCGGTGGGACCTATTTTGATGTCTTTCCCTTAAGGGGGCTGGTTTCTGACAATTTTGATCAGATGACCTGGTACCAACAGGTCGGTGATTATTTCTGGCATTTGACGCTGCCGGTGGCCTCTATGGTGATCAGTGGCTTTGCCGGTCTTACCATTCTGACCAAGAATTCCTTTATGGAAGAAATTAACAAGCAATATGTGCTGACTGCCCGGGCCAAGGGGCTGGATGAAGGCGCGGTGCTGTATCGTCATGTCTTCAGAAACGCTATGATTTTGGTCATTGCCGGTTTTCCGGCGGCGCTGGCCAGTGTCTTTTTGACAGGCTCGGTATTGATCGAGACGATATTCTCGCTTGATGGTCTGGGGCTGCTCAGTTTTGAATCGGTG
>JBNJDW010000195.1:0-3322 GCA_051745265.1 Pseudomonadota bacterium | reverse complement strand
TATGTGGAAGACATTACTCCTCCTGAAGAACTCGATCAAGGCCGAGCCGTGCCGCCCGCAGCCGGACCTGATCAACCGATTCCTCGCCCGAGATATAGGCACATTTTAATTTTTTGGACAGCTGGCAAGTGACCTGCAGCAAAATCGTCGATTTACCGATCCCCGGATCCCCGCCCATCAGAATGGCAGAACCGGCAACCAGACCGCCACCGGTCACCCGGTCAAATTCGGCAAAATCAGTTGTTGTCCGCGGCGGCTGTTCAGAAGTGCCGGCAAGATCGACCAGATCAATCATCCGGCCCTTGCCACGGCCCAGCCCCTTGGGCACCGCATCATTGGCGATTTCCTCGCTCAGGCTGTTCCATTCATTGCAGGAGTCGCATTTACCGCTCCATTTCGGATGGACCGCGCCGCAGGTCTGACAGATATATTGCCGTTGCGTTTTCGCCATGAAATTTATTCCCGTTGGTTCCCTACAATATGTAGCATAACCGGAACAAAAGGAAAACGATGGAGTTTATCTCTTGGCCATTTCGTAACCCGGATCATAAAAAAAGCCCGCATCAGAAATGCGGGCTTTTAGATATCGGTATTTATAAAAGCTTATGCAGCGCGAGCCTTTTGGGCCTGCTCGGCAAGGGCTTTAAAACCTTCGGCATCTTTAACGGCGATATCGGCCAGAACCTTGCGGTCCAGTTCGATACCGGCACATTTCAGACCATTCATAAAGGTTGAATAGGTCATGCCGTGCAGACGGGCCGCAGCGTTGATCCGCTGGATCCACAGGGCCCGGAATGTACGTTTTTTGGCCTTACGGTCGCGATATGCGTACTGCAGGCTTTTCTCAACGCGCTGTACCGCAATGCGGAAACAGTTTTTCGCGCGGCCGCGGTAACCCTTGGCCATTTTAATAACTTTTCTGTGACGTGCGTGTGACGTCGCTCCACCTTTAACGCGTGCCATTATTCTGCTCCCTTCACTGAAGAACCTGATTTACGCTTAAGCTTGCGGTTATACGGCAAGAAATTGCGCAGAACAATGCGTTGATCCGCATCACATAGCAATGTTGTGCCACGGGCTTTACGCTTCATTGATTTAGGCTTGTTGGTCAGCATGTGACGGGCATTTGCCTGTTTCACCTTGACCTTGCCGGAACCTGTGCGGGTAAACCGCTTTTTGGCACCGGATTTGGTTTTCATCTTTGGCATTTCATCCTCACTTTGTTTTGGATTTTACTGATTTATGACGCACGAGGCATGCCAATTTTTTAGCCTGCTCGCCATAGAACATGCGTTTATAGATTCTTTTAGCGGTTGTTGTCAAGTTATACTGACCATAAGACAATGTTTTACCGCTTTTTCTTTATCATTTCCGCGCTAATTCAATTTAATAGATATTATCAAAGCCCTTAAGATTGACTTTTATGCATGGCACTTTATGATAGAAGGCAGTTATTTGGGAAGGAAGTGACGATGATAAAGAAAATTATGGGTAATCTTGCACCGCGCGAAGCGATGGAACCGACAGAGACACGACGTCGCCATACGCGCACCGATGATAATTTTTCAACCGTTATCGTTGACAATCATGAGTATCCTGTCCGTGACTGGAGTCAGGGCGGCGTTTTCTTTATGGCCGTAAACCGCAAGCTCAAACTTGGCGATAAAATCAACCTGACCCTCCGTTTTGAACTGCCGCACCAAACTGTTGAATTCTCACATTCCGGCACAATCATTCGCACGACGTTTGATGGCTACGCTGTTCAACTGGCGCCTTTAACCCGTGAAATCCGCGAAAAATTCACCCGGGTGATGGACAGTATCGTCAGCATGGGGTTCGATGAATCCCCGAATATCTCAACATATCACTGATTTTCTTAATCTTCCAACCAAGATAATAGGCCAAAATGCTAGACACAGGATTTGTTATAGTTGCGATGTTGGTACTGGCCGCTGTCATGGTGTGGGCCTTTTTTACTTTTTCTCCTGAATATCACGATAAAAAAGCACTCAAGGTTTTTAACTGGTCTATTTTAGGGGTGATCGGTATGATCTGCCTCGCCTTTTCCTTAAAATCATATGCCTTGCTCAGCGGTTCCAGCCGTGAAGAATTTCTACCGATTTTGCTGTTTTTGCTGAATATGATGATTATTGCGGTTGGCCTTATGATTGGCTTTTTACTTCGTAATTTCTTTATTTTCCGCTGAATCTGCCTGAAATCCGGGCGCCCGTCTTATATGGAGCTTTATTATGATCAAACATCCCGCCGCACAGATCGGGCTGGAAACGGCCGCCTTACTGCTTGATATCGAGGCCGTACTGATCGCCCCTGATACGCCGTTTACCTTGACCTCCGGCCGCAAAAGCCCTGTCTATGTTGACGGACGGCGCTTGATTTCCTTTGTCAAAGAACGCCGTACCGTGATCAAACATGCGACAGACATCCTGAAATCCTGCCCGGCAGAACTGCTTGCCGGTGGTGAAAGTGCCGGCATCCCCTATGCCGCCTGGCTGTCTGAGGCCCTAAACAAGCCGATGCTGTATGTCCGCAAAAAACCCAAAGGCTTTGGCCGCATGTCCCAGATAGAAGGCGTTTTTGCCACAGGGCAGAATGTAATGCTGGTTGAGGATTTAACCACAGATGGCGGCACCAAAATTGAATTTTGCAAAGTGCTGCGCGAGGCCGGGGCCGACGTCACAGATATTTTCTCGGTCTTTTATTACGACAGCTTCCCTAATGCAGAATCTGAATTCAGCGCCGCCGGCCTGACCTTGCATTACCTGACCTCATGGCACTATATCCTGCAGGCCGCGGCAGAGAAAAATAAAATTGCGCCGGACGCCATCGAGGATATCAAAGCCTTTTTATCCGATCCGGTTCAGTGGTCTTTAAATGCTGAAAAACAGGCCTGATTATAAGACCGGGTTTTAATGCGCACTGTTGCCAATTATGCGCTGCTGATCAAGTTTTTGCAAAATCGACAGGTAATTGACAATATCATTCAGATTAATAATACCGACCAGTTTCTTGTTATCGGTCACCAGCAACGTTGTTTGACTGAGCCGCTGCATTGAATCGAGAACCTCCGATGCTGAGGTCATCGGCGAAACCGTGTCCAGATCCGCAGCCGGGGTCATTTGTGAGCGAATATGCGTCCAGCTCCATTTCTTACGATCAAGCTCCATAATTGACTGCACGGAAATCAGCCCCACCAGCTTGTCATGATCAACAACCGGGAAATTCTGTTGATAATGTTTATAAACATACTGATCGACGAAATCCGCCAGAGTCAGATCCGGAGAAACGCTGATATAATCAATGT
>JBNJDW010000194.1:0-3374 GCA_051745265.1 Pseudomonadota bacterium | reverse complement strand
GACCTGGGTTGAACTCATCTCCGTTCCGTTAATGACATGATCTTCGAGCGCCTTTAACACCGCCCGTACATCAATATAGGATTTGATATCACGTCCCGATTTATCCGGCGCCCCTGATTTCCCGGCGCTCATCGGCTGCTCAACAGGTTATCAATCCCAAAAACACTACGCAGCACAGACCGCGTCTGCCGCCCGCGCGTCAGGGATTGTGCGACCATATTATCAAGCATGATTTCAATTTCGCGCTGGCCCTGACTGTTGGTGCGTTCCTGCACTGTGGCGCTTGCCGTGGAATTGTTATGCACCGTCACATTAACGGGGGAGCCCCCGCCCAGCGCCACGGGCCCGCTACCCATCTGATTCTGCGAGAAAACCTCGCCAAACAACGCCCCTAATACAGATTGCCCAGCGCCGCCTCTCTCTTGGGATTTCGCTTTACCGCCACTGGCCGCCATGGTTTCTGACAGGCCCTCAAAAACAGATTCCGTAATCTGTTTTGTGAACATTGTTAAGATATCTTCGGCAAATTTATCCAGACTTTTGCCGGCAGCCTGGCTGCTGGTCCCGGCCCGGGCCAGCGAATCAATCAGTTTATCCAGCGGCCCGCCGACCAGAATATCCGTTGTTTCCAGCAAACGGTCAAGCTGACCCTGCATCGAATCAAAGCCTGACAGGGCCTGCTGCCCGGCCTGTTTAAAATCATCCATGTCCTGTTATCCTTGTTTTTCTGCCGCCATCATCTCCTGCAAAAACCGGCGCGACGGGTATTTCCGCTGTACGGGCAGGATCAAATGGGGGTGTTTTTGCTGTATGCCGACCAAACCGGCAATCAGCCGGATCAAAGGCACATGATCATACGCGGTTTCAGGCGGCCAGTTCAGCCAGCCATAAACCAGCCTCTCGATGTCAAAACATCTCAGGCTTTTGGTTTCGGCTTTCCCAGGCCGTCACCCGATCCTGTGAAATGCTGCAAAGCCTCAACACCGGCGGTCAGAACCGAAAGAATCTTGATGCATTCCCGGCTGATCCCGGTGGCGCCCTGTGCGGCCAGCTGTTGTTCAAAATCAACGTCATTCAGCTCAACACCGTTTTGCGCGGCTGTTCGTGTAATCACGGCAATCTGGGTTTTCAGCGGCAATGCCCGATCCTGCATCTGTTTCAACAGATCCGGCAAAATGGAAAACCGATCTTCCAGTTCGTTAATCAGCGCAAGCGTCGGCGTTACCGGAATTTGTTTTCCGGCAATATCAATATCAAAACTGTGCATGTAAAAACCTCCACCCCGGACCCGGCGTGTCTGTAGCGTTCTTTAAATTTTTAGAAAAAGCAGGTCAGCGGCCAAGGCCGCGGCGCTGTTGTCTTGTTTCAGACACAACTTTCAACCTGAAATAAGCCTAGCAAAACTAACCCCGGCTGTCAACAGATAAATTGCGATATTTTAAATTAATTGCGTTTATCGCTCTTTTCGGTCCCGGTTTCAGCAGCGGCGGCGGGGTCCTTGTCACCCGCGGAATCAGCTGCCGGTTCAGGATTTTCCTCTGTCTCCGGCGTTTCTTTGGCAAGCCCTTCTTCCGCTGCGCGCTCTTGCTCTGGAGGCGCATTGCGCGTTTGCCACTGTTCCCGATCAGCCGCCCTCCGGGCCTGACGCTTTGCTTTTAATTCATGCATGCGCTCTATTTTCTTCATACGGTCACGGCAGATCAGTTTCGCCCGGTCTGATTTATAGGCCTCACAGGGGTCTTTCTGGGTTTCAGCCTCTGTTTCCTTTTCTGCGGTCGCTTGCGGCGTGGCTTCAGACTTATCATCCTGCGCATTGGCAAGGTTGAAACTGCCCAGCACAAAAACCATCAGGCATAGGACACATATAAAACGAATATTCATCATTCTTCGACCTTTTCATCTTTGATAATGCGAAAATATTTACGGGGTTCTACCGCTTTTTCAGCCGTCTGGCTGTCTTCTGTATCCGCGTCTTTCGCTTCCCTTTGCGCCGCTTTTTGCGCTTCGCGTTTCTTGGCAAGACAGCGGGCATAGGGTTTGGAGGTATATTCAGGACGGGTTTTGGCAGATTCGCCCTCTACCGGATAACAGTCCTGCATGCTGGTGATATTATGATGACCGCCGCCCGCCAGTGCCGGACCGGCAAAGCAGATCAGCAGACCGACAAAGATCAGCAGCTTTTTAGAATTCAACATCATAGGCCGCCCTTTTATAAAATTATGCCGTTAATCCGGTTTTGGCCGCCGCGCCTTGGCGTGTTGTGGCGGATGATCCGGCGCCGGTTTCTGGGCCTTTATCAGTATAGCTGTTTTTGACTGATTCTGATAGCGGTCAACAATATCCAGCACCGTGTCGCCTTGTGCATCTTTAACCGTCACATCAGGTTTATACCGCAGCAGCATCTCCACCATTTCCGGCTGATCTCGTGTTACTGTCAAATGCAACAGCGTTTCCTGATTACTGCCATACTGGCAATCCACCGCAATGCGGTTTTGCGCCAGCAACAGGTCAAGACAGTCTTTATCACCGCGGCGAATCAGTGTTTCGGCCAGTGAAGCTTCCGTTTCCGGCGCATAATTGCTGTGAATATCAGCCGTGCTTGTCTGCAAACAGGTTTTGAACTGATCCAGGGTCGGTTGCTGGCTGTTGACCAGATAATATAGGGCAGAATAACCGGCATTATCCTGAAGCAGCGGATCCGCGCCATAACAGGTCAAAAGATCAAACGCCGTATCAAAGAAATCCTGATCCTGTGGCCGTATCAGCATATTGCACAACGTATGTAACGGTGTCTGCCCGGCATCATCCGTGATCTTATTCACATCCGCGCCTTTTTTAAGCAAATACAGCATCAGATCGGTATTCTTGTTTTCAACGGCAGACTGCAGCGGCGTTTTATTATGCTTGCCCCGGTGATTGATACCAATCCCGGCCTCAATCATCGTTTCAATCATCTCTGTCCGGCCCAGCTGTATGGCATAACCCAGCGGCGGTTCCAGATTATCAAATTTTTTGTAATAGGAAGACTGAAAGCTTTTATGCGCCTGCGGTTCTGACAACAGGGCTTTTAAAGACGTCATGTTATCCTGACTGATGGCCATCATCGTTGCCGTCCGGCCGGTTTTGGTCCGTAACAGCGGATTGGCCCCGGCCCGAATCAGGGCCTTGATCACCGCGGGCTTTTCTTCACTCACCGCATGGTGAAGCGGCGCCAGACCGTTTTCAGCAAATTCGTCCAAGGGCACGCCCAGCGCCTTTAAAAAGGATATCATCCGCGGCTGATTGGCGGCAATCGCAACGTGAAGCGGATTTTGATAAGCGCCCTGACAGGGCTGCAAAGGATCCGCGCCCCGATCAATCAGAAATTTGGCCAT
>JBNJDW010000193.1:0-3407 GCA_051745265.1 Pseudomonadota bacterium | reverse complement strand
CAATGCGATAAACGGCAGCGCCACGTTATCATCAACAGCCACGGCCAGCAGTGATGTTGGAAACTATGCGATCAATTTATCTTCAGGCACACTTTCATCTGATCTTGGCTATCAATTCACCGGATTTAATGATGGCACGCTGACGATTAATAAAGCGCCGTTAAATGTGTCCTTGGCGCAATCCAATTACAGCTGCAGACAAGGCATTGCCAATCCGAATTTCAACCTGAATTACAACGGCTTTAAACTGGGCGAAACGGCAAATGTTATTGACAGCCTGCCCAATGCCAGCACAAATGCCAACAGAACCAGCCCCGGTGGTCAATACGACATTACAATTTCAGGCGGGACGGATAACAATTACATGCTTTCCTATAGCAATCCGGCCGGACAACTGACCGTTGATCAGGCCATAGATCTGCCGTCAAGCTGGGAACAGGCCGCTTATAATAACAGCGGTGACACTGGTTCGTCTTCATCTGTGCCAACACCTGAATTCTCAGCCCCTGCGGCTGACAATAATACCGGAACATCGCCAGGGGCTGAGACAGAAGAAAGCCAGACTGAGACAACAAACGAACAGGCAGATAACGGTGGCGACAGTGATAACGGCGACGATGATTCCCCCATCAATCGTTATGGCGATATCGAGAATGATGAAGACCTTACCATACCGGGATTGAATGTAAAAATTGAAACACCTCTGGCCCGTATTCTTGGTTTAACCCAACAAAAACTGGAATCCCTGTTCCGCTAAGATATCAGTTTATGATTTAAAACTGGCGGCCCAGCTGAAAATAAAGTCTGGGGCTATGACCGTTACCGCCGTAAATCGGCGTATCGATTGATTTTGTCAACGGGACAGCAACGCTAAAGGATGCTGTTACGCCGGAAGGGTGGAGCAGATTTACGCCAAAACCGGCATTCGCCGCAGACAAAGCATTCTCCTGTCCGGCATCAATATTCCAGATTTTTCCCATATCATAAAACACTGATGGTGTTATTTTAACGTCTTGCATAACCGGCAGACCTGTATAGTGAACCTCCAGCGCAGCGCCGACACCATGATCCCCAATGATTTCCGAACTATCATAGGCCCTGCCCATGAACGGGCCTCCAAAACCGAATTCCTCAGAAGAATAAAGCGCTTTTGAGGCATATTGTCCGCGCAGCGAACCACTAACAAGCCAGTCCTGCGCCACAAACTGCTGCCGTTGCCAGAACAGTTCAATTTTGCTGAAATCCGGTGCCGCAGATGTGCGGGATAGGTTCTGATCTCCCTTATCACTGGCACCCAAGCCTGATAGCCCCTGGCTCAGGGTCAGGTCGAACCTATTATCACCACCAAACGGATCTGTCCCATCATAAAGCATATGTGCGCGCAGGACACGGATACGATCACGGATCAATGGTGTATCCAGGAGGTCCGTATTGACATTGCGCCCCTCAAGCGACAGGCTTAAATTCACATTACGCTGCCGCTGACGAACAGCCTGCCAGCCCAGCGCAACACCCCAGTTAACCGACCGGCTTTCAATATCAAAATCATCCAGCGTATGACCGGGTTTGGATACTGTCCGGCCCAGTGAGAATTCCACATCCAGTCGGGGCAAAAGGCTGATTTCATGCTGGGCACTGACAGCCTTTAATTCATCCCCGGCGGGCAAATTGGCAATACCGGATATCGCAGTCCTTTGCAGCGGTAAGAAACTTTGTTCATAAGCAAAACTGGCACGATGCGGCCCGGTAAAGCGGGAGCCATGATTATTAAGCAAAACATTACCCCGAGCAGGTGTTTTATTTTGCTTGAGAATAAGCCGCACAGCGCCATCTGCTTTTGTATCGGTATCATTCAAACGCCGTAATACGGCTTCAAATTCCAGTCCGGGCAGATCATTCAGCAGCAGAATGGCATGCTCCAGCTTTTTCATCTGGGCAGGCCTTTGTTCGGTAATTTTGGTCTTAATTTTTTCAATCAGATAATGGCTCGAATTACGGTCTTCAATCTGAACATCGCCGATATAGCCTTCAACCACGCGCAGGATAATTTCCCCCTGATCAATTTCCTGTGCCGGAATATAGGCGCGGGAGAGAAAATACCCCTCAGCCTGATAAAGTGCCGTCAGCCGGGCGGCAAAATCCCAGACCCGAGAGAGCGGGATTTCCTGTCCCAGTTCATCTTGATAAATATCAGCTACCTGATTACGGGAAAAAGCGGTCATGCCCTCAATGGTAACGTCATTCAAAACAAAGCGTAATGTTTCGGCGTCCTCAGGCATAGGATCATCGGGCGTAATGCTTTCCGGTAATATAATTTGCGGTTTATCCTGCGGCGGCAGAATATCTTCGGGCGCCGCGTCTATCCGGCCGGCATCTGCGGAACCGGGAATAGTTTGCGCTGCAACAGACAGGGACGACATCCCCCCTGTCAGGACCAGCACAAAAACGAACACTTTAAAAAATCTAATCAATATAAATAACCTTGAGAACTCGGAAAATAAACAAACTCTCTACAATACTTTAGGATAAAGCATAGCTGTTTTTCAAGGCTTCAGCAAACACAACATCTAATTATATTATTTGGCTTGGCAAAAACTCCTGCCATGGGGATAGATTATAGAGAGTGATTACCATCGGTATATGTTCGCCCGTATAATATAGGCAGCTCCGGCGATTAAATTTCTTGCCTCCTTGTTTCGATGCTGCCCCTCTCAGCGGATATCTTTATCCTGCCGATAATCTATGATAAGTCATATAAAATCTGTTTATAATTCTTCTGATTAAGGTACTTTGGGCGCCTTAATCTGCAATTTTATAAACGGCTAACCAATAAAGTCGTTTTTATCGTCAATACCGACATCACGGGTGATCAGCCAGACGAAAGGCGTTCTTCATCAGGTTGATTTCACGGGAAGGGAGGGCAAGTTTTCTTGCTAAATCCGGCCAGTTTTTCACGGTCAATTTAATTTCCTGAATAATTTCGCTGGCACGCGCGTCACTGACGCGGAAATATGGCGCCACGCTTAATACAAGGTCTAAGTCTTGGCGGTTATCTTCTTTTGAAATATTGAGTGCCAATCCGCTACCTGTCGCCACAGGATTCATATCATAAGCCGGTGAAAGCGCCCAGCCGTTATCTTTCAGCATAAACCCGTGGTTACGCAGATGATCATCTGTATTGGAAACACAAACATAAAAAACAATTCGTCGCCAAAGCTGTTCCAGATCCTGATTGACCTGCGCGCCATGCCGGACAAGGAAATCAGCCAAGTCCAAATAACTGACCCCGGTATCACCGTCATCACCATCTTTTTTGCCAAGCAATGTCATGGCTGAGGCAAAGTGAAGTCGCTCAGCATTTTCTGTACGATCAAAACGTTTGGTCAGAAAAGTATCATGGTCTCCCG
>JBNJDW010000192.1:0-3454 GCA_051745265.1 Pseudomonadota bacterium | reverse complement strand
GCCGTATTGCGCGAAGATCCGGGTTCAAGCCTGTCGGTAAAACAGATTGCGGGTATCGCGCTGGCCTCGGCCTATGCGACCAAGCACCCTGATGTTATTAATGCCATTCACGGCGAGCTTGCCGAAGACCTTGACGAGGCGGATATAAACGCCGCCAAGGCCGCGGCGACAATGATGGCGATGAATAATGTTTATTATCGTTTTGTCCATCTTGCCAGTGACAAGGAATACGGCAAAATGGCCGCCGGGCTTCGGATGAATGTTGTTGGCAATCCGGGTGTTGATAAAGTTGATTTCGAACTATATTCGCTTGCGGTATCGGCCATTAACGGCTGCGGCATGTGTATTGATGCCCATGTTATGCAGGTCGAGAAAGCCGGCGTATCAAAGCCGGGCGTGCAGCATACGATTAGAATCGCATCAGTATTGACTGCATCTGCTCAGGCGTTGATAATCGGATAACGAAAACTTTAAAAGCGAGGCTAAAAATGTCAAATACAGACCAAAATCTGCTCGAAGCCATGAAAAATATTCTGGCTGACAGCTATATTCTTTTTCTAAAAACCCAGAACTACCATTGGAATGTGACGGGGCCGCATTTTGGCTCGCTTCATAACTTGTTTGAAGAACAGTATCGTGAGCTTTTTGAAGCCAATGATGAAATTGCGGAACGTATTCGTGCCATGGGCCATTTTGCCCCGGGTAGCTTTGAAGCGTTTAAGAAAATCGCCACGGTAGAAGAAGAAAATGATGTGCCGGATTCTAAAACAATGATTGGTAATCTTGCCAAGGATCACGATAAGCTTGCCAAGGATGCGCAGGCAATTATTGATGCCGGTGAGGCCGCCAATGACGATGTTTGTGTTGATCTGGGCGTACGCCGCCGCGAGGCCCATGAAAAGGCACAATGGATGCTCAAGGCACATCTTGAATAAAAGTATAAAAACTTCCGAATAAAAAGAACGGCCCTTTAACGGGTCGTTTTTTTTGATTTATTGCTGTGAAGAGGACATATCCCGATCCAGAAAATCGAGATTTTTATCGGGGTCAAAATAGTCCTTGCGCTTGATCCAGATAAATCCGTCACCTTTGGAAATCAGCGCGACATCAATATCTCCGCCGATAAAGTTTTCATGCGGCATGACCGAGGTTTTAAAGGAAGCCACATTAACCAGCGATTCCGCGACCGAGGCCAAAGCGTCTTTGGGTAAAAACCGGATGCCGTCAACCACCGGCTGGATATGGCTGTTCAGAATATGGTGTACCAGTTTATATTTATATTGCTGAAAGTAATCCTCAATTAACTGGTCGAAAATGGCCTGATTGGCTGTTGTTTCTGGGATATCAAGATAGCAGCCAACGGCCTTGACCAGATTTTCCATTGTCTTATGGGTTTCGGCCAGGCTGTAGGTTTCGTAATCGGGATGAACGCCTTTGATAAAGGTTGAGACCATCTCGGTTGAGGCAAAGGGGATGATCTGTGCCTGATTCTGATGCGAAATTCTGACCGGCGGATCCAGATCATATTTGACCTGCCCAAAATAAAAACCGCCAAGTTTGGCGGTTGCGACAACTGGAAAAATATCTGTTTCCCCAAATCCGGCCAGAACAACCCCCGAATAGCCCAGGGAAAAATCGTTCTTTATGGTCAGTAGATATAAAAGCTCCCTGATTTGTGTGCGCGCTTCATTTCGAAGCGGGTAGAGGCCAAAACATTGATCAATCCGTTCTGGTGATAAATTATCTAATGCCGTGTTCAATTGATCACGGATCTTTTTGCCGGACATTTGCGGCGCATTGTGCAGATGGCTGAGAATTTCGATCTGTTGTTCAATATAACGATTGCCAAACTGCATCAGACTGACCGTCTCTGCCTGACCGTTTTGATGGCTGTCATGCCAGCTGGTTTCGATTTTCCGGCCCAGTGTTTCAAGATAACAAAGAATATCGCAGGTCCAGTACAGATCACTGTGCTCGCGATCAAACAAGGCCTCACAGTTTGAAATAAAGTCGATCAGATGCTCAAGATAAGCCTCTGCCGTGTTAAAACCGCAGTTATTATGTTGGGTCCGATACATCTTGATAATGGTTTCCCAAGGGATGCCGTTCAGCCGCAGCTTCTCATGAATCATGATGCCGACGGGGTGTTGTTTGGACAGGGAAAAGATTTTGTTTTGTGTATGATAGGTTTTTCGTGATGGCAATAATGTCGCTGCGCTATCGGCCGCCAGCGCAATACCATTCTTGTTCATGACAATAATTTCAGAAGTCAATGAGCTCGCCCCCGATCTCATAGCCTGGTTTTTTATAGTTCTTACTATCTATAGTTTCACATAAATGTTACTTTATGGTAAATAAGCGAAGGCGTATTTGCAAAATATGTACTTAAAAGGGATATTATGCATTTATTTTGTACCGAAAATACGATCACCGGCATCGCCCAGACCGGGGACGATATAGGAATTTTCATTTAACTGACGATCAAGAGCGGCGGTATAAACCGGCACATCCGGATGAGCGGCAGTAAAGCTTTCCACGCCTTCAGGTGCCGCCACCAGACATAGAAACCGGATATCAGTGGCGCCGCTGTCCTTGACCTTTTGCACCGCGGCAATTGCGGAGTGACCTGTGGCCAGCATCGGGTCAACGACCATGACCCGGCGTTCATTCATATGCTGGGGCAGTTTCAGGTAATATTCGACCGGCTGCAGCGTTTCGGGGTCACGATAGAGGCCGACAAAGCCAACCGCGGCGGTCGGCACCAGACTGAGCAATCCATCGACAAAACCGTTTCCGGCCCGTAAAATTGATACGATGCAGGGATCATGGCCTTTTAAGGTCGGGGCATCCATGGTTTCAATCGGTGTGTCGATTTTAATATCGGTGAGCGGCAGATCACGCATCAGCTCATAACCCATCAACAGCGAGATTTCATGTAACAACTGCCGAAACAGGCCGCTGGGCGTATTGCGGTCACGCATGATGGTCAGTTTATGCTGGATCAGGGGATGGTCGATAATGGTCAGGTTCTGGGTCATGGTCTAAGCCTCTTTTGCTGGCTGACAGCCTAAACAAGAGCACAGGATCTGCAACAGAAAATTCGATTTATAAAAGGTGTTTTTCATTCTGATTTTGCTATACTGAGTGTCATGAAGATTGCTATTCGCAAAGCCACCCTGAAAGATGCCCCGGCGCTTCGCCGTCTGATCGCCAATATGGGACGCAGGCTGGAGGCCCAGTATTTCGAAGAATGTTTGGTCCGCGCTGCGGCCGGCGAACGTGATTTCTATTTAGCACAAAAGGATGGCAGCACCGATGTCGCCGGTTATGTCATGCTGGTCCGTGAACCGCGCTATCAACCATTCCGCCGTATGAAGATTCCTGAAATTCAGGATCTGAGCGTCGATCCCGATCTGCGCCAGCAAGGCATCGGCAGTCAGCTGGTTACTTTTTG
>JBNJDW010000191.1:0-3472 GCA_051745265.1 Pseudomonadota bacterium | reverse complement strand
TGCCCGGCGCGGCTGCGCCAGGTGGATACGGCATCGGCGTCTTCTTCGGCACCGTAGGAGCCTTCGCGGACTTTGATATCGGTATTGTTCATGCCGCAGGCGGTCACCTCAATCAACACTTCACCGACGCCGGGGGTCGGCACAGGCACATCGTCGCGGTATTCCAGTTTCTCCGGGCCGCCATGGCCGGTTAGAAGCATGGCGTTCATGGTTTCGGGTAGGGTCATCAGGGGGCCTTCCTGCAAAATGATTTTAAAAGAATGCTAGTGGCTGCATGCAGATAATTCAAGACAGTCCGGATGTTTTTTCGGTTCCATCAGTTGATGCGAGTCTGTTCATAGGGATTGATTATATTGTCCGCGGCGGCTGAAACTGTTAATGAAAGAGCAACTGGCAAAAAATCTGGGCATATAGAGTATGAGTATTTTTAAATTTGTGGCCAGACACTGGCGCTTTCTGGGCTTCGGTTTTTTGCTGACCTTCAGCTGTAATCTGGGCAGGACTTTCTTTATTGGTCTGTATAGCAGTGATATCCGGGCCGATTATGGTCTGTCAAATGGTGATTTTGGCGCGTTATATGGGGCTGCGACCTTGTTCAGCGCGGCGATGCTGATTTGGATTGGCCGACTGGTCGACCGGATTGATCTGCGTATTTATACTTTGTGCGTGATCATTACCATGGCTTTGGCCTGCATGCTTATGTATCTTGGCACCTCGGTCTTGTATCTGGGGATCGCGCTTGCTCTTTTACGGTTAAGCGGGCAGGGGTTGATGCCCCATATCTCCAAGACCAGCATGGGCCGTTATTTTGAAAGCGCGCGCGGGCGGGCGGTCAGTATTGCTCATCTGGGCATTAATGCCGGACAGATTACCCTGCCGCTGATCGCGGCGATCTTGATTGCCGGCTTTGGCTGGCGGGAAAGCTGGGGCATATATGCCATGGGCATGGTTCTGCTGATTGTGCCGCTGGCATTGATCCTCCTGAAAGGCCATGGCGAGCGCCACCGCAAATGGGAAGCCGAGATGACCGTCGCCGAAAGCCAGACCGGCCAGCACAGCCGCATGAAATCCCCCTTACGCGAAGGTGTATTCAAGGATAAAAGATTTTTTATTATTCTGCCGGGTTTTCTGAGTTTTGCCTTGTTCAGCACCTCGGTCTTTTTCTTTCAGGGCGAATTGCTGGCTGAAAAAGGCTGGGATGAAGATCTGTTTGCCATGTCTTTTCCATTCTTTGCGGTGGCAACAATGCTGACGACCATGGCCAGCGGCTTTTTAATTGACCGCATGGGCACACTGAAGGTCTTGCCGTTTATTTATCTGCCCTTCATTATCGCGCTTATTGGCCTGACGATCGGCGAACAGCCGATCTGGCTGCCAATGATGATGTGCCTGATCGGTATGACAGCCGGGTCTTTGTCGGTGGCCAGCGGTACGCTCTGGGCTGAATTATACGGCACGCGTATTCTGGGTGCGGTCCGGTCTTTTGTTATGTCGATTATGGTGCTGGGCACGGCGGTTACCCCGGCGATTGTCGGCTTTTTATATGATGCCGATGTATCGGTGGCCGCGACCTATATCGGATTTGCTATTTATATGCTTGTCTTCGGTATTATTCAGATTCCTTTGGGGTATGGCAAGGCGGCGCGTGCCGGTTAACGGGATTTTGTCTTAAGCTTCTCTGTGAATAATGTCAGAAAAATTCAGGCACCGTTTTATTCCATAACATGTTTATCATTGACAGACTCCGTAAAATACCGCTATCAGAGTTATGGTTAGCCAAAGGTAAAAATGATATGCCATCAAATATTTACACCATACCATCCGATTGTGATTTTCTGGATGCCCTTGCCAAACGCCTTCTGTCTGAAACGGAGGGCGATCCGCTTTCGCTGAAAAATTATGCGGTGTTACTGCCTGACAGGCTGGCCTGCGACATCCTGACGCAAAAGCTGCAGGATTTAAACGGCGGCAAACCGATGATCATGCCGCAGGTCGTCACCCTGGATGCGATTGATGATGATGTGCTGTCCTTGCGCCTTGCCGGCGGCGATGTGGCGGAAAAGGTGCTGGCCCTGCCGCCTGCGGTATCAAAACTGGATCGTGAACTTTACCTGACCCGTGAAATTCTGAAACACCCTGAAACGGCGGATTCTGTATCGACCGCTGTGCGTCTGGCGCGTGAGCTGGCCGGTTTTATTGATGAACTGCATGCCGCCGATGTGCCGTTGAAAAAATTGGCTGATATGGAGGCCAAGGATTTCCCCGGTGATCTTGCCAAAACCAAAAATCTCTTGGAAGTCGTCACCGATACCTGGCCGGCGATTAAAAAAGATCTGGGCGTTATGGACCGTGAAGAACGCCAGCAGGCTGTGCTGGGCGTCTTGTCAGAGTATTTCGAGAAAACCCCGTCCAGTACACCTTTGATCTTTGCCGGTTTCAGCCGTTTTTCCCACGGGATGACCGGTCTTGTCAAAAGTCTGGCGAAAAAAGATGAGGACAATATCCGTATTGTCCTGCCGGGGCTGGATATGGGTATTGAAAGCAGCTGGAAAGAGATCGGCCCAAGCCATCCACAACACGCCTTTAAAAAATTGCTGGCCGATATTGGTGCCAATAAGGATAAAGTCAATTACTGGCCGGGCACCACCGTTTCAACCCATCCGCAATGGGCGATTGAACGCACCAAGCTGATGCGTGAAGCCATGCGCCCGTCCTCAACCACCCATAAATGGAAACATCTGAAAGTCGCGGATAAGGCCAAGCTGCGCCCTTCGACCCGGGTGATCCCCAAAGGCTCACCGCTGGCCCGCAAAAAGGCCAGTGATGCCCGTGAAATCAATCCGGTGGCATTAACCGGACTTGATATGATTGTTGCCGGCACCCAGCAGGAAGAAGCCAGCACCATTGCCCTGAAATTCCGCGAAATGCTTGAAAAACAGGGTGTGACCGGAACCTTGATCACCCCGGACCGCGCGCTGGCCGACCGTGTCGCTGCCCGTTTGAAATATTGGAATATTCCGGTATCGTCAGAGCAGGGCGACAGCCTGATTCAGACCCGTCTGGGCCAATGGATGGTCCAGAGCGCTGAGATGGCGGTTCATGATCTGGCGCCGGTGCCGTTGCTGGAAACCTTGAAAAGCCCCTATACAGGACTGGGTAAATCAGCAGAAGAAAACCGCGATCCGATTGCCGTGCTCGAAGACATGGTTCTGCGCGGTGCGCGGCCCTGGCCCGGTTTTTCCGGATTAAAACGCTCCTTGTCGTCTTCGTTCAACGAGGCGGCAACGCGGGCAGGCTCCCCGGCGCGTAAGAAAGCGCTGGAGAAAACCCGGACCGAACTGGCCGCATGGCTGGAAAATTTTGAGAACACAATTAAAAAAGATGCCGCGCTGTTACATTCTGAACAGCCGGTGCCGTTTAAAGACATGCTGACGGCCCATATCCGTTTGATGGAGGGTATGGCCGCCAATGA
>JBNJDW010000190.1:0-3489 GCA_051745265.1 Pseudomonadota bacterium | reverse complement strand
GCGGTCTGTGCTGCGTAGTGTTTTTGGGATTGATAACCTGTTGAGCAGCCGATGAGCGCCGGGAAATCAGGGGCGCCGGATAAAGCGGGACGTGATATCAAATCCTATATTGATGTACGGGCGGTGTTAAAGGCGCTCGAAGATCATGTCATTAACGGAACGGAGATGAGTTCAACCCAGGTCAATGCGGCGCTGGCGATTTTGAAAAAGGCCTTTCCCGATAAACCGGACAGCCCGGCTGACAAAACCGATCAGCCGCTGAGTTATGAAGAGGCGTTGAAACTGCTGGAGTAAGAGGCCATGACGTTGTTAACCAGACAGGCCCGCCAGCTACGCATACGGTTCCGTGATGATTTTGGCTATTACGCCCGGAAATGCCTGTTTATTCGCCAGAAAAGCGGCACGGTGACGCCGTTTGTTTTGAATGCCGCGCAGCGGTATATCCATGATTTGCTGGAAAAACAGCTGGAACAGACGGGCCAGGTCCGCGCACTGATTGTCAAAGGGCGGCAGCAGGGCTGTTCGACCTATGTCGAGGGGCGGTTTTTTTGGAAGATCACCCATCGTACAGGTGTACGTGCCTTTATCATGTCGCATCTGGAAAGCGCCAGCCGCAATCTGGCTGATGTCGTACAGCGTTTTTATAGCGCCTGCCCTGTGGTGATGCGGCCTTCCCTGACCCGATCCAATCAAAAGACGATGGAATTCGGCGTCATGGACAGCGGCTATAAAATCGGTACGGCGCGGTCCAAAGGGGCCGGTCGTTCGGATACCTTGCAGTATTTTCACGGCTCGGAAGTGGCCTATTGGGTCAATGCCCGGCAGCATATTTCGGGTATTTTACAGTCGATCCCCAAAGGACAGGGTACGGAGATTATTTTAGAAAGCACCTCGGACGGGCCGCAGGGCCTGTTTTATGAGATGTGCATGGCGGCCCGAAACAATAAAAACGGCTATCAGCTGATTTTTGTGCCGTGGTTCTGGCAGGAAGAATATCAAAGTGATCCGCCGCCGGGTTTCAGTCTGACGGCAGATGAGCAGCGTTATGCTGATACCTATGGTCTGAGTGATGCGCAAATGCTGTGGCGGCGCGAGAAAACCGCTGAGCTTGGCGGGCATTGGATGTTTCGCCGTGAATATCCGGCCAGTCTGAATGAGGCCTTTCACAGTGATACGCCGGGGGCGTTATGGACGCGGGCGATGATTGCCCGGAATCGGGTCCCTGCACCGGATTGTCCGGAATTTACCCGTATGGTTGTTGCGGTGGATCCGGCGGTGACCAAAGCCGCGCAGAGCGATGAAACCGGGATGATTCTGGCGGCGCTGGGCGTCGACGGCGATGCTTATATTCTACAGGACCTCAGCGGTAAATACAGCCCTGCGGAATGGGCGGCAAAGGCGGTTGAGGCCTATCATCAATATGGCGCCGACCGGATTGTCATTGAAGCCAATCAGGGCGGCGATATGGCGCTGCATACGCTGCGCACCGCGGACCCGCTGGTGCCGGTCAAAAAGGTTCATGCCAGCCGTGGTAAATGGACCCGGGCCGAGCCGATTGCCGCGCTGGATGAGCAAAATCGCATTCACCATGTCGGTGATTTTCCGGTGCTGGAAGATCAGATGTGCGGCTTTAAGCCAGGGGATATGCGTCACAGCCCCGATCGGGTCGATGCCCGCGTCTGGGCCTTGAGTGAATTATTGCTATCGAAAAAAACGAGCCCGCCGAAGATCTGGCATGTTTAGACCTGCCGGAGGGATTTGGCGCGCCCTAATCATAACAGTGTAAAGTTTGGCCGAATATTTCAAGGAGAATAATGCTATGGGTTTTATCAGAGGATTTAAACGCCGTCGGACAGCCGATCCGGAAGTGGCGCAAAAGGCCAGTGCCGCCGGACATCTGACCGTACAGCTGGGTCAGAACCAGCCGCAATTCACACCGCGCCGTTATGATCGGCTGGCCGATGAAGGATATTTAAAGAATGTCATCGTTTATCGCTGTATCCGGCTGATTGCCCAGAATGTGGCAGCGGTGCCGTGGCAGGTCAAACAGGGCCGCGGGCCGCATAAAACGGTATTGGAAGACCATCCGCTGGCCGCGTTACTAAAACGGCCCAACCCGACGCAAAGCTATGCCGAATTTGTTGAATCTGTCTGTGGTTTTATGCTGATTGCCGGTAACAGCTATATCGAGGCTGTGGCACCAGAAGATGCCGCGCCGCGTGAGTTATGGGTGCTGCGCCCGGATCGGATGCAGGTCATTCCCGGCAAACAGGGCATTCCCAAAGCCTATCGTTACAGTGTGGATGGCCAGTATCTGGATTATCCGGTCGATGCCGTTACCGGTAAAACGCCGTTATTGCATCTGAAAGCCTTTCACCCGCTGAATGACTGGTATGGCATGAGCCCGCTGGAGGCGGCGGCCTATAGCATTGACCAACATAATGAAGCGGCGAAATGGAACACGGGTTTGCTGCAATCTTCGGGGCGGCCAAGCGGCGCCTTGATTTATAAACCCGGCGGTGAAGGCCAAGACAGCCTGACGGATGAACATCGTCAGACCTTAAAGGCGGAGCTTGAAGCCTATTACCAGGGCGGCAATAACGCCGGCCGGCCCATGGTGCTGGAAGGCGGGCTTGACTGGCGGGAAATGGCCTTATCACCCAAGGATATGGACTGGACAGCGGGTAAGGATCTGGCGGCGCGGGAAATTGCCCTGGCCTTTAACGTGCCGCCGCAGCTGGTCGGTATTGAAGGATCACTGACCTATGCCAATTTTGAGCAGGCGCGTCTGGCCTTTTACGATGATGCGGTGCTGCCGCTGATGGATCATATCCGGGACGAGCTGAATAACTGGCTGGCCCCGGTGTTTGGCCCGGATATCAGCCTTGATTATAACCGCAATGCCATCGAGGCGCTGGCCCCGCGGCGCGAGAAAATCTGGAACCGGGTCAAGGATGCTGATTTCATGACCCTGAATGAAAAACGCGCCAGTCTGGGCCTGTCACCGTTAAAAGAAGCGGCGGCTGACCGGCTGGCCGAGTCATCTGAAAAGCGGGGGCCGTGATGGGCACCCCGGAGGTTATCTTTACGCTTGAGAACCGCCATTACAGCATTCCGGTTGATTTTAACATTCTATTACAGATCGAAGCAGAGCTGGGCGGCCTGAATACCGTGGTGGAACGCCTGCAGACGGGGTGCTGGACGCTGACGGAATTGGTCCAGATGCTGCACATCATCTTGAGTGCCACGGACGAGTCACTTGATTTTGCGGTATTGGGCCAGACGGTTGTCAATACCGGCGCGCGGCACTTTACGGCCCCGCTGTTACGCTTTTTAACCCTGTCTTTATCGGGATACAGTCCTAAAACTTAACGGAGTTCATATGCAGAGAAAATTTATTGAATCAAGCCTTGATGTCGAGACGATCAGCGGTGAAGGCCAGTTTGAGGGCTATGCCTCAGTCTTTGATCACACAGATTCGGTCCATGA
>JBNJDW010000189.1:0-3504 GCA_051745265.1 Pseudomonadota bacterium | reverse complement strand
TTCGCCAATCATATGACCGATCATATCAAGCATCGGTGTCCAATAGCCGTTGATATTGCCAATCACAACCGGCTTTTCATGCAGACCCAGATATTTCCAGGTCAGAATTTCAAAAGTTTCATCCAGCGTGCCCATACCGCCCGGCATGCTGATAAAGGCATCAGACTTTTCAACCATCATCCGTTTGCGGCTGTGCATTGAATCAACGACATGCAGTTCTGATATTTTGTGCAGTTGCCCTTCGCGGGAAATAATATGTTCGGGAATAATGCCGATCACCTCACCGCCGGCATCCATCGCCGCCTTGGCAAGATAGCCCATTGTGCCCACCGAACCACCGCCATAGACGATGGTTTTGCCCGCCGCGACAAGTCTTTGGGCCAGATCTTCGATCGCCTGGCGATAGACATCACTGACATTTTGCGATGCGCCGCAATAGACGCAGATGGTTTGTATATTTTGTGTCATAAAAAGCAATGTAATTGATTTTTTAAGGATTTGAAACACATTGTTTGCCAGATAATGCAGATAAAACACAGACTTGCAAATTTTGCCATGGACTATATTGTGTCACCTTAAAGATTCTTTTATCAAAGGCAGAGAAAACAATGGAAACAGTGCTTAAAATACTCAAACAGATTAAAGCCACGCTGGTCATTCCTGTTCATCCGGCAGGTTGGCCGTTTATTGTCGGCTTTGCCCTGGTCTCTATTGTTCTGGCCATCCTGTCCGCAACACTTGGCTTTATCGGTCTGGTGCTGACCATCTGGTGCATCTACTTCTTTCGCGATCCGGTGCGCGTGACCCCGCAGCGCAAGGGGCTGATCGTCAGCCCGGCTGACGGTACCGTTGTGTCCATTGCCAAGGCCCCGCTTCCGGCTGAACTGGAAACCGACAATCCGGAGGACCCCTTATTCGCTGAAAAATCCCTGACACGGGTCAGTGTCTTTCTCAATGTTTTTGATGTTCATGTGAACCGTAATCCGATCGCCGGTAAAGTAACGCAGATTGCCTATCACCCCGGTAAATTTCTGAATGCCAGTCTGGATAAAGCCAGTCTGGATAATGAACGTAATTCCGTAGTCGTTAAAATGGATGACTATGACTCTTCGATCGCCTTTGTCCAGATTGCAGGTCTGGTGGCCCGCCGTATTCTGTGTGATGCCAAAACCGGAGATCACCTGCAAACCGGCGAGCATTACGGCATTATCCGCTTTGGCAGCCGTCTGGATATCTATCTGCCGCCGCGGGCGGTGCCGATGGTCACTGTCGGACAGCGGATGATTGGCGCTGAGACCGTCATCGCGGATCTTGAAACTGATGAAAAACAACGTGAAGGCATCGTCGTTAAATGAGAAAGAAAGCCGTAGACAAGACTTCGCCAAAACAGATGGCTCTGCAAAAGCTGGTGCCCAATATGATGACACTGGCCGCCTTGACGGCCGGGATGACCTCCATCCAGTATGCGATAGATGAACGCTGGGAGCGCGCTGTGATCGCCATTGTCATTGCCGCCTTTATTGATGCCTTTGACGGCGCGGCGGCGCGGGTTTTAAATGCCACCAGCCGCCTTGGTGCTGAGCTTGATACGCTGTCTGATTTTCTGTGTTTTGGTATTGCCCCGGCGACGATCATGTATTTATGGCTGTTGCAGGATGCCGGAAGGGTCGGCTGGATTGTTGCTGTTGTCTTTGCCATTGCCACCGCGCTCAGGCTTGCCCGCTATAATGTCGAGGATAAGGACGAAAATAAAAACCTGGTTTCAGAGGCCAAGAACAGTCGCTTTTTCACCGGCGTGCCAGCACCAACCGCAGGCGGCATGGCGATTTTACCGCTGATCTTAAGCTTTCAGTTTTATGATGTATCGGCAGTAAACCGCTTTGTCACCACGCCGGATTTTGTTGCCGTCTGGATGTCACTGTTTGCCATTCTGATGGTCAGCCGCCTGCCGACATTTTCCAGTAAACAGGTACAGTTACCGCCAAAGATGGTCGTGCCCTTGCTGGCGATTTTCGGCCTGATGATTGCCGGATTAATCCATGCGACCTGGATTACCCTGACCTTGATGGGTGTTGTTTATGGATTGTCGATCCCGCTGGCCGTCTTTGTGGCCTATCGGCAGACAAACACAGCTTGACCGTTAAGGGGCAAGGGCCTTCGGAAACGTCTCTAAATCAAAATACAGAAATATCCGGCTTTACTTGACGCTCGGCGATGTCGGTGTCGAGAGATATTTCGCGTTGCTGGCATATCTATCCACATTATCCCACACCTGATCATTGCCATTGCGAAGCGCCTGCGTGGCGTCCTTGGACAGGATCTTGGAATCGGCCACAATTTTCGGGCCGTGATATTGTTCGTGACGAATAAGACCGAGATCTTGTTTCAGACTACTCAGATGGCTTGCCGTCGCCAAAGTCGCAGGCTTTGCCGCCGCTGTCGCCGTATTCAATCCTTTGGTCGAGCCATCATTCAAGGATGACATTGACTGATCCGTAATAGAAACCAGACTTGCCAGACCACCGCCCTGTTTCGCTTTTAAAGCGGGGCCTGCGGTTTTAACGGCGCGCCGTTGTCCACCGGTTTGAAGACCGGGTGTAATTGTCTTTTCTGCTGTATTTTCCTTACGCGTGGCTTTTGAATCTTGAGAGAGTATTGGATTTTTTTTATCTTTTTTGCCGCCAGACGCTGCTGCGACCTGCGTTAGGACTGAGAACGCCGCAGCCGCTCCCGCCACGGCAGGACCGGCCATATATAACAACCCTGTATGAACGACCGCTTCAGCAACGAAGCCTTCACCAGATGATCCAGAAGACGACGGTGAAGAAAATTTACTGTCTGATACGGATGGTGTTTGCGGTGTTTCTATGGTCTGTTTTTGCTCTGCCGCGATTTGTCGTTCGACATCTCGCTCTAATGCTTGATAATCAACAGATTCGTTGCGGCCAGCTTGAAGTTCAGACATGATCATTCCCTGCTATTAAATAAATATCTATACATAATAATAGCGTATTCTGGCAAAACCGTCAAATCAGCGCAGCACCGCGATCAAGCGGCAACCGCCTGCCCGGGCCGCAGTCGGCGGTATCCTATAGCCTCAGCAATATGATCGGCATGGATATTCTCGGCCCCCTGCAGATCGGCAAGCGTCCGCGCGACTCGAAGAACACGGTGATAGCCGCGGGCCGACATTTTCATCCGCTCTGTCGCTGTGACCAAAAGATTCCGTCCGGCCTCATCCAGCGGCGCCACCCGCTCGAGCAAGTCACCATCGGCCTCGGCATTGGTGGTGATGCCCTGTCCGGCATAACGGGCGCTTTGCCAGGCACGAGCCATCTCAACCCGTTTGGCAACCTCGGCCGAGCTTTCCGAAGGCTTAACATCCGATAATTCCAACGGATGCACGGCCGGGACCTCGACATGCAGGTCAATCCGGTCAAACAACGGGCCGGAAATTTTGGCCTGATAATCCAGCCCGCATTTCGGCGCCCGGTTACAGGCCAG
>JBNJDW010000188.1:0-3537 GCA_051745265.1 Pseudomonadota bacterium | reverse complement strand
GACACCCAGATCGCCGGCATGGTCTGCGGTTTTGGCGATCAGGTCGGCTATGAAGCCATGATCAACAAGATCCTCAACATCCAGATTGACAAGGGCTCGCGCTTTACCGACTGGTCTCATCGACCGCTCAGCGATAAACAGCTGGCCTATGCGATGGCCGATGTCACCCATCTGCGACTGGCTTATAAATATATCATTGAAAAGATAGAACGTCTGAACCGCGCCAAATGGGTGATGGAAGAAATGGAAATCCTGACCTCACCCAGCACCTATGAAAATCCCCCTGAAAAGGCTTGGGAGCGGATTAAAATCAATGCCCGCAAACGGCGCGCGCTTGCGATTTTAAAAGAAATTGCCGCCTGGCGCGAAGAAACCGCCCAGCGCGATGACGAACCACGGGGCCGGATTCTGCGCGATAATGCCCTGACCGAAATCGCCCTGCATCCGCCCAAGACAACAAAAGAATTGCGCAAAATGCGCAGCATTCATCCGTCTTTCTTTGATGGCAAACGGCCTGATGAATTGCTGGAGGCGGTCAAGCGCGGGCAGGATATCCCTGATAAAGACTGCCCGAAAAAGGATAAACCAAAGGCCCTGCCGCCCAATATCGGTCCGGTTGTCGAAATGCTGCGGGTTTTACTGCGCATAAAATGCGAAGAACATAATGTCGCGCCCAAGCTTTTGGCCAATACCCGTGATCTGGAACAGATCGCCGCCAATGACAAGGCCGATATCCCGGCGCTTAAAGGCTGGCGGTATGATGTCTTTGGAAAAGCGGCCCTTGCCGTTAAAAAAGGAAAAATCGGCTTTGTCATCGAAGATGATGAAATTCATATTCGTGATCTGGATACCAATCCATCCTGATCTTATTTATTCAGCATGACTTTTGACCGTCATACTGGCGGTATGCCCGGTCAGTTCTGCAATCTGATTTAAAATATCCTGAACAACCTCACCTTTGATCCCCGTGTGACGTCCGGTCAGGGTCAGGTTAAGATCTGTTGCCGTCACCGAAATCTGGCCATGTTTTAACAAAGTCAAAGCGCCGCCGGTCAGAATATAGGCCAGACGCATGGCAAGGCCGATAAGCACCGCCTCATCCCGCTCTGCACTGTTGACCATTTCCTGCGCGGCTTGTGTAAGCTCGGGCTTGCCGCGGCCAAGGCTTCTCAGATAGCCTTTGTGACGCACAAAAACCGCCAGCGCCAGGATTGCCCGTCGCCGATGGCTCATGCCATAGAGCGGCATATTCAGAATTCGTAAATAAGCATGCCGCGGGCGGTGATCTTCATGTTCGAACCAGCCGACATCGCTGAGCAGGCAGGCCGCCTGCAGGGTTTTAACCAGTGCCGCATCAGGGTCAGAAAACAAGGGCTGAATCCATTGGGCCAATGACAGCAGCTCCCTTTCCGTGCTGAAACGACTGGTTTCGCGGCCAATTTCACGGCAGGCCGAGATCAGCGGATCTTTTTGTTTTACCGCCGGGGAAAGCTGGTCATAGAGCAAACCTTCACGAAGGCCGGTGCCGGAAAAAATCAACTGCGACGGCTGCGCCGTTTCAAGAACACGTTTTAACACGAGCGCCGCGGCGGGCATATCCTTGACCCGCCGTTGCGGCAATCCGGCCATACGTTCCAACGAACGGGTATTCTGGCGGGCAATCAGCGTGGTAAACTCAATCGCGTCCTCCGCATTCAGGCGGTAGTTATCCAGAACCTGAACCGGATATTTCTCCATAAAAATATGTGCCCGGGCCAGAGAGCGCCAGGCCCCGCCCAGCACATAAAAGCGCTGACCGCAAAATTTGGAAAGATCCAGCGTTTTCAGGTGCTGATTAATATAATCAATCCGCGCGGCGGTGGTCTCATGCGATAAAATCCGTAAAGCCCCGACCGGCAATGTATTCTGCGTATTGATTCGGCCTTTTTCAATACCGATCAGCTCCAGCGAGCCGCCGCCGAAATCACCGATCAGCCCGTCGACCGCGCCATGGTTGGCGACAACGCCAAGGGCCGACAGGCGGGCTTCTTCCTCGCCACTGATGACGTTGATCTTCAGGTCAAAACGCTGCTGCACGGTTTCCACAAACCACGGGCCGTCTTCAGCCTCGCGCAGGGCGGCGGTGGCAACGGCCAGCACCGTGTCGATTTTCATGGCACTGATCAGGGCGGCAAAACGGGCAATACTGTCAAGCGCGGCGGTTACCCCGTCCGGATTCAATTTTCCGGTTTTATTCAGCGTTTTGCCAAGGCCACAGATATTGCGTTCATTATGCAGCTGTACGGGCACACGGCACAGGTCATGGTAAACAACAAAACGGACAGCGTTTGAACCAATATCAATAACAGCAACGGGACGGGTATTTTTTCGCATTATAAATGACCTTTATTTCATATTTTTATAGACATTTGCGCCTGAAATGAACAGGATTAAATTATGAAACAGCTTCTTCTTTTACGACACGCCGATACACAGGATGAAAGCCCGACCAATGCGGATAAGGACAGGCCGCTGACCGAACGCGGTGTTGAGCAGGCCAAATACATCCGCCGTTATCTGGATGGCAATGATCTTTTGCCGGATCTGATCATCAGTTCCGATGCCCTGCGGACCAAACAGACCGTCGGTGCTCTGGATCTGCCTGATGTTGAAACCCGGTTTATCGCCTCGCTCTACCATGCCCCGTCCATGCGCCTGTTTGATGAAGTCTTCTCAACGGAAAACGAAGTTGACCGCTTGCTACTGGTCGCCCATAACCCCGGCACCTACGAGCTTGCCCGCATCCTTGCCGGTGAGAAAGATCAGGATTTCCAGGCCGGTTATCCGACCTGCGGGCTTTCTATCTTTCAGTGGCCTGTGAACAGCTGGCAGGATATTGACCAGAACACCACTCATTACCTGAGCTTTATTACCGTTTAAGGCTTTTAGCGCTTAAAAGAAGCTTTGCGGATCAATATCAATTTTCAACTGCACCGATGACGGTTTTTTAACCGCGCCGACCCAGTCCTGCATGATTTTCTGTATCTGCGCCTCTTTTTCCGCCTTAATCAGAAACCGCCAGCGGTGTTTGCCGCGCAGCATCGATAACATGGCCGCGGCCGGGCCCAAAACCTGTACGTTACTGTACGCGGGTGCTGTACGTGCCAGATCCCGGCAATAGGCCTTAACCTGATCTTCCTTATTACCACTGACAATCAGGGCGACAAGCTTACCATAGGGCGGCATGGAGGCTTCGGCGCGTTCTTCGGATTCGATCTTGAGAAACGGATCGCGGGCACCGGCGGCCAGCGCCTTCATCACCGCATGGTCGGGCATATAGCTTTGTAAAAAGACCTGTCCGGGCAGATCGGCCCGGCCCGCGCGGCCTGACACTTGATGGAGCAACTGGAACGTACGCTCCGCCGCCCGCATATCTTTGATTCCTGGGCCGGTGTACTTACTCCCGGAGATTTTGCCGAGTTTGCCCTTCCCTATGTGCAGGATATCATCAAGGCCTTGAAGCCGGCTGGTGTGCCCCTTATCTATTTTGCCAATAAT
>JBNJDW010000187.1:0-3544 GCA_051745265.1 Pseudomonadota bacterium | reverse complement strand
ATTCTGGGCGTTGCCGTCGGCCTGAAAGGTGTCATCATCGGTTTGTTGGCGGTTCTGGCCTGTATGTTCTTTTGGTGGAAAGATGTCATTCGTGAAGCCGTCGTTGAAAAAGCGCATAGTAACGTGGCCAAAATAGGCCTGCGTTACGGGATGATTTTGTTTATCGCATCAGAAGTCATGTTCTTTTTTGCTTTCTTCTGGGCCTTTTTCGATGCATCGCTGTTCCCGACCTCAGCCCTTGGCGGTCTGTGGCCGCCTGAAAATATAGAACCGATCCCGGCCTTTGGCCTGCCGTTTCTTATGACTATGATTTTGCTGTTATCCGGCTGTACGGTCACCTGGGCGCATCATGAAATTCTGGAAGGCAATCAAAAAGCCTTCGTTCAGGGCGTGGGCTTGACGGTCTTGCTGGGGATCGTCTTTACAGGTTTTCAGGCTTATGAGTATTTCCATGCCAGCTTTGGCTTTACTGAGAGCGTTTATGCCTCGACATTCTATATGGCAACAGGATTCCATGGTTTCCACGTCCTGGTGGGGACGATCTTTCTGGCCGTTTGCTATTTCAGAGGACGTAAAGGACATTTCACCAAAGACGACCATTTCGGTTTTGAAGCCGCCGCCTGGTACTGGCACTTTGTTGATGTCGTCTGGTTGTTCCTGTTCGCCTCAGTCTACTGGTGGGGCAATGCATAATTCACGAGGCCACTGCCATGCGTGAGGTTTTCCAGGATTTCCTATTCGCCTTAAAATGCAAATGTCCGGTTTGTGAAACCGGCGATTTGTTTGAAAGCCGCTGGAGCTTTGTTCCCAAGGAACATTGTGATCATTGCGGTACCCATCTGCGCGATCAGGATGTCGGTGACGGCGCTATCGTATTATTGATCTTTGTGCTGGGCTTTACGCTGGTTCCCGCAGCCTTAATCTGGGAAGTTGTCAGTGCGCCGCCTGTCTGGCTGCAGGGACTTGTCTGGACCGCTGTCGGCATGGCCACGATTTTCTGGCTTACCCCGGCGATCAAAGCTTATATCATGTTGCTGCAATACCGGCACCGCAAGGCGGACTGGAAATAGCCTTACGGTTTGATGTTTCTGGGGGAAATCTGGCCTGGCTGAGGCCGGGTGGCAATCGGGAAATGAGGCGCCAGAATTTTTTGGTAAAGCGCCAGCCGTTCCTTTGCGGAAATCCCGGTATTCTGGCACCGTTCGCGGCGTGAAATCAGCCCATGACGTGAAAGCAGAAAAAAATCTTCAACAATGCTGGCCTGTTGTTCGTGCCCGTATTTTTCAAAAGGCATCTTTTCGTCCAGATGGTACATGTAGGCGGTGCTATGATAATTAAAATTATGCTTTGCGACGTCTTTAATGACTTTTTTGGTAAGGTCCAGGCAATTGCTCTGATATTGCCAGATATGAGTCATTTCATGCAGGAAAAAGGCCTGCTTGCCCGGGCCCTCTTTTGAAAAATCGGCACAATTGGCCGTACCGCTGGCATTGAGCGTATTCATAAAAGTGCGTCCACCGTTTTTATGAGCCAATAAACCAAAGCGGCGATTAACGACAGTTATCTTATCGTAGTCAAGTTTCTCACCAAATATCGTGCGGGCCAACTGGATTTCACCGGCGGTCAGCGGACGTTTTTCGCCTGTATTCTTCATATCTTTATCCTTTATGACTAATCGCGTCAGCATAGCTGGAAATCCATATCAATTCCAGTTAAACTTTCCGTATGAAAAAATTGATTTCAAAATCCGGATTTTGGGCCGGCCTTTTTACCCTGATCGGGGTTGTTATCCTTGTTGCGCTTGGCACCTGGCAGGTCCAGCGTTTGAACTGGAAGGCTGATGTCCTGAGCCGGATTGAAACGCGGATGACGCAGCCGCCGACTGTAATGCCGGAATCTATCAATAATGCGGATCGCTGGGATTACCGGCGCGTATCGGTCACAGGTCAGTTTTTACATGACCATGCGTTTTATCTGGCCCCCCGTCAATTTGATAATCAGGTTGGCGGCCACCTGTTAACGCCTTTTCAACGTTCTTCAGGGGATGTTATTTTGGTCAATCGCGGCTTTGTGCCTGACCCGGATCATAAAGCGGAACACCCGGCGGGAGAGATTGATATCTCCGGTGTTCTGCATATCCCGGATGACCGCAATATGTTTACGCCGGAAAATATGGCAGGCGACAAACAGATTTTCTGGACGGATAGCGGTTTTATCGGCGTGGAAACCGGGCTGGATATTACCGGTCCGCTTGTTCTGTATGCGGATGACAGGGATGGAGACAATTATCCTGTTGGCGGGCAGATCCGGCTGAATATTCCGAATGATCATCTGCAATATGCGATCTTTTGGTATATGATGGGTTTTGTGCTGGCGGTTATTTATTATCTCTATGCGTTTCGTTTTAAAGAAGATGAGCCGGAATCATGACAGAAGATTACCAAAATCTTATAGCCTTGTATCGTAATGTGATTTTAAACAAACAGGCGCTGGCGATGTTGGAATGGGATCGCGCCGTGATGATGCCCGAAAAGGGGGCTGTTGCCCGATCTGAAATACAGGGCTTTCTGAGCACGCAGGCCCATGCCGTCCTGATATCAGATGATATGTCTGATCGCCTGCAATCCGCCACCGCCCGGGCAGACAGCCTGCCTGATGCCGAGCAGGCTGACCTGAAGCTTATGGCGCATCAAATCAGACAGGCTCATGCCTTGCCGGGTGATCTGGTCGGTGCGCTTAGCCGTCAGGCTTCTATTTGTGAATATCACTGGCATGCAGCGCGGCAAAATGCAGATTTTGCCATGGTGCTGCCCCATGCTGAAAAGCTGCTGGATTTAAAACGTGAAGAGGCTGATATTCTGGCAGAAGATATGGATGTCGAAAGCCGCTATGAAGCCTTACTGGATCAATATGATCCGGGCCGGCGAACGGCGGAGATTGACAGGCTTTTTGCACCGCTTGCCGAAAAGCTGCCGAAGCTGTTGGCAGACTGTGTCGCGCACCAGCCTGAAACGCCGCCGGTGTTACCCAAAATGGCGATCGCAGATCAGCGGGCCTTGGGTCGGGAGGTTGCCGCGGATCTGGGTTTTGATTTTTCCGCCGGGCGGCTTGATGTTTCTGCCCATCCGTTTTCGGGTGGTATTTCAGATGATGTGCGTATGACGGCCCGTTACGAAGAAGATGATTTCTGGTCAGGATTGCTGGCAGTCATTCATGAAACCGGTCATGGGCTGTATGATGGCGGTATGCCGGAGAAATGGCGCTATGCCGCCATAGGGCAGAGCTTTAACATCGGCATGACAGGCCATGAAGCCATGTCGCTGTTTATGGAGAAACAAATTGCGCTTCGCAGCTGCTTTTTATCCTATTTCAGTCGTAAAACTGCCGAGGTTACAGGGCTTCAGATAAGCCCGCAAAGCTTACAGGATAAGGCAAGGCACGTTTCCCACAGCTTTATCAGAACCGAGGCCGATGAAATCAGCTATCCTTTGCATATTATTTTGCGTATGAAATCCCTGCTTATTAATTAAATTTTATTGTTTAA
>JBNJDW010000186.1:0-3557 GCA_051745265.1 Pseudomonadota bacterium | reverse complement strand
GCATCTGGAACATCTTGATCCCGACGTCATTCACCAACGCCTGCCCGGCATTGCCGAAACGGCGCGGATATTCTCCGGCGTGGATGCGACCAAAGAACCGATTCCGGTATTGCCGACTGTCCATTACAATATGGGCGGTATTCCCACCAATTACCGGACCGAAGTCGTCAACCCGACCGCCAAGGACCCGAACGCCGTTGTGCCGGGGCTGATGGCTATTGGTGAAGCGGCTTGTGTTTCCGTTCACGGCGCCAACCGTCTGGGCTCAAACTCGCTGCTCGATCTGGTCGTCTTTGGCCGGGCGGCCGCCAACCGCGCTGCCGAGCTGATTAAACCCAATCATCCGCATAAGGCTCTGCCCAAAGAGGCCGGACATCAGGCGATTGAACGCCTTGACCGCCTGCGCCATGCCAAGGGCAAGACCCGCACCGCTGATCTGCGCCTGCGTATGCAGAAAACCATGCAGGATCACTGCGCGGTCTTCAGAACCGGTGAGGTTTTGGAGGAAGGCTGCGATAAAGTCAAATCATTATGGGCGGAACAGGCGGATCTCGCGGTCAGTGATACATCGATGATCTGGAATTCCGATCTTGTTGAAACGCTGGAGCTGGAAAACCTGATGCTGCAGGCAGTGATCTCGATCAACTCGGCCCGCAACCGCGAAGAAAGCCGCGGCGCCCATGCCCGCGAGGATTTCAAAGACCGCGATGATAAGAACTGGATGAAACATACCGTCACCTGGATTGATGATCAGGGCAAAACCCAGATCAAATACCGGCCGGTTATTCAAACGACACTGACCGACGAAGTCGAAGCCGTGCCACCTAAAAAACGTGTCTACTAGGATTAAGGGATAAAACATTATGGCTGAATTTACACTTCCCAAACATTCCAAAGTCACCGGCAAGGGTCAAAAATTTGACGCCCCCGAAGGCGCGCAGAATATCCGCGAATTTGAAATCTACCGCTGGTCACCCGATGATGAAGAAAACCCGCGCCGCGACAGTTACAAAATCGACATGGATGACTGCGGCCCGATGGTTTTGGATGCGCTGATCCATATTAAAAATAAAATTGATGCGACGGTGACCTTCCGCCGTTCCTGCCGCGAGGGGATCTGCGGATCCTGCGCGATGAATATTGACGGCACCAATACCCTTGCCTGTCTGAAGCCGATTGACGAGGTCAAAGGCACGGTCAAGATCAACCCCTTGCCGCATATGCCGGTGATCAAGGATCTGGTCCCCGATCTCAGCCATGTTTATGCCCAGTATGAATCGATTGAACCCTGGATGAAAACCGGCTCTGCACCGCCAACGCAGGAACGTCTGCAAAGCGCTGAAGATGCCGATAAAATGAACGGCACCGACGGCCACGGCCCGGCCGCCTGTATCCTGTGTTTCTGCTGTTCAACGGCCTGCCCGAGTTACTGGTGGAACGGTGACCGCTTTATGGGCCCTGCCGTGCTGATTCAGGCTTATCGCTGGTTGATCGACAGCCGTGATGAAGCCAAAGGCGAACGCCTTGACCAACTCGAAGACCCCTTCCGCCTGTATCGCTGCCACACGATCATGAACTGCACCAAGACCTGCCCCAAAGGTCTGAACCCGGCCAAAGCCATTGCCGAAATCAAACAGATGATGGTCGAGCGGCACTGATAATCCGGCTTTCATTAAGGAATACGCAATGACCACCCCCTGCGCCCTGCTGATTATTGATATGCAGAATATCTTTTTGCGCAGTCTGGCCCATCTGATCCCCAAGGTGCAGGATCTGGCCGAAAGCTGGCCCGCGGAAGATATCTACTGGCTGCAATTCCGCAACCATCCGGGCAGCCTGTATGAAAAACATCTCGACTGGTCTGACGGCATGCTGGCCAATGATATTGAGCTGATCGACGGCAAAGGGCAGGACCAGAAAATCTGGCATTACGGCTATGCCCCGCCCTTGGATTTTATTCAGGAGCTGAAACAAAAATATGACACCGCCTATGTCTGCGGCGTTGATACCGATGCCTGTGTTTATGCGGCGATGATGGCCTTGTGGGATAATGAAATCCGCCCGATCCTGCTGCCGGATTACAGCGCCTCGTCCGGTGGGCCGCATTTCCATGAGGTCGCTTTGTCGATGATACACCGCCAGTTCGGTATGGAGGCCACGCGCAAAGGCACGCCCGAACCTTAAAATCAGCACAGGTTTTTTTCCAATGTCTGCCAATATGCTTTATATTTTTGCGATCATCAGCGGCGTTATCATTCTGCTGCTGATCCTGCGCTTTGTGCTGGTCGATAAATTTCCCTATACCGCCCGCCGGATCATGAGTGAGGCCGAATTGCGGTTTTACCGCATTCTCGAACCGCTGATCCCCGATAACCTGCGGCTGAGCATAAAGCCGCGGCTGGGCGATATTATTGATGTCGAGGCCGTAATCCGTGAACAGGACAGCCAGTGGAAAGGGCGCTATGGCGCGGCCATCTGGTCAAAACATATCGATTTTGTCCTGTTTGATCCCGTTGATGCCGAAATTGTGCTCTGTATCGAACTTGATGATGCCTCGCACCTGACGCCGGAAGCCAAAAGCCGTGACAGGTTCAAGGACAAGGCGCTGGCCGCCGCCGAAATACCGCTGCTCCGTATTCCAACGCAGCGCCATTACGATGCCGCCGCGCTCCGGGATTTATTATCCAAACAGCTTGATTAAAAACATCAGCCATATTGACGGTGATCACCGATATCAGGCTGATGCCCGGTTACATTGGCTTTGATCATTTCGTATAGCTGGATCATTTTGTTCTTTTTACTGTCCCAGATTTCCGCTTTTTGGATTTTAACCTCGATCAGGCCGACATCTTCGCTGTCTTTGCCTTCGGGAAACCAGGCGGCGACAAAAGGATTCCAGAACTGATCGACCAGCGCCCGGTCCCGGCACAGGCTGGCGGTGCCGGACAGGGATATATATTTGTCATCATCCGTATCCGCATAAATGATACAGACATCTTCGTTCAGTATAATTTCATCGACCTTTTCAGAATTGACATGGGTAAAAAACCATAACCGGCCTTCAAAACTGTCCTGCACCGTATACATCGGGCGGGAGCGCATATGCTGGCCGTCATGGCTGACCATCATGGCCACTTTAATATCTTCGATCAGCGCCCATAGATCCTTGTGATAGTCTTTATTGATCATCTCTTTTGACATGTTCTTATTCCTTCTGTCTGTCTGCACATCAGCTTGGTTATATTACAAACGCCCTGCCGTTTAGGATGTTCCGCAATTTTTCAACCGGGGAACCCCGAACCGTGCAGCCATGTTAGTGAGATGAAGCGTATAGTCGGTTCAACCTGTAGCCCTTAAGGAGTAAGAAAATGTTAGACCCAAAAATCATGTTTATGGCCCTGGCGGCAATATCATTTATGGTCACCAGCGCCAATGCGGAAACCAGCACATCCTATCGATATACCTATTACGATAAGGATGGTGACGGCTTTATCGAAGCTGATGAATTCGATACACAAGTCTATATTGCCGAAGACCTCAATAACGATGGTCTGGCA
>JBNJDW010000185.1:0-3577 GCA_051745265.1 Pseudomonadota bacterium | reverse complement strand
AAGACCTGGGTGATGTCTTCGATTCTGGTGCCGGGCAGGCCGACCAGACAATGGCGGATGGGCAGGAAATGCTCGCCAATGATGCGCAGGCCCTTTTCGGGCAGCAGGCGGTGGATATCGGCGACCCGTCCGGCCAGTGAATTATCAACCGGGATCATCGCCAGATCGGCCGCGCCATTGATAACCGATTCCATGGCCTCGGCAAAGCTGGAACAGGGCAGCGGCGTATAATCCGGGCGGGCTTCCCGGCAGGCCAGATCAGAATAAGCGCCCGGCTGGCCCTGATAGGCAATTTTCTTGGTCATTTTGTGTCTCTTGTTTGTATAGAAGGCGATGTTATTTATTTTGCCATGCTCTGTCGCAGATGTCTAATCATCCCGGCTATTTATTTAACAGGATGGGCGAAGCCTTAACGGGCAATCAACACATGTTTAACAAACAAGGCATCGCTGCCGCCGTAATTAAGACATACGGTCTGCGCGCCGACCAGTGCCGGATGGTCTGCGGCTTTGATCAGGACTTTCGATGTATCGGATAAATCTGCGGAGATATCACCGCTGATGATGGTGCGCGTTTCTGTGGCGGAATCATTTATCCGGGCCGGTTCGGCCGGCAGGCCCATTCTTTGGTTAATAATACGGCAGATTTCAGGTTTGATCACCCGTATTTCATAACCGATTTCCGGCAGGTCGCTGCCGACCCCGTCAATCGAAAACAGCTGGCCCTGTGTGTGGCCAGGCGCTTCCCAGTTATCGCTCCAGCCTGCGGGCAGGGGATCCGTTTCGGCCAGATCCTCAAATATCTGATAAGGCACACCGCCACCATCGTGGTGATGTATTTCGCAAAAATCGCTGGTGCACAGCGTGTTATTGAAACTGTAACTGCCGCCACCGGTGTTATTGACGCGTTCTGGTGTATAGAAATCAAGCTGCTCCAGCGGGACGCCTGTCATGGTCAGGCGCTGGACGGCGGCCTGAACATCGGCCAGATGATTGATAATCCGTGCCGCACCCAGCTCTGCCATTTCGCGGTCAATATCACCGCCGCCGCGGTCTGATCGGGTCACTGCATAAGACAGCGCCGCAAACAATGCGACCGCAATCAAAATCAAAAACAGGGCATTACCAGCTTGAGAGGATTTATTCATATTCTAAAGTATATAGTAAAAGTGTGAAAAGAGGAATAAGAAAGATTAGGGTTGTGATGTATGGTGCTTCCGCTTTTTTGCCCTGTATGGTTCAAATTTCAGTAAAGTGTTTTTATAACCTTTTCTAAATTGCAGCCCTTTTTGATTTTCTTTGTCTTATTAAATCCCAATATCTTTTTTGTTGTAAAAGGTTTGAATCCGTAGAAAACAGCTTTCTTGTTATTTTCTTCATGAGGATTTTCGGACGGTTTCAACGCATAATTTATTTTAATAAATCTATTCTTTTTTTGCAGACACCAATCACGCAACGCTTTGCTGTAACTTGGCAGGATATAATGATCTGTATAGGGACCTTTGACCCTGTCTGGATTTTTAATATTTACTAAATAAAATTCCGACACAAAGAAATCATTAATCAGAGATATGAGTTTTTTCATGCAGTCCTGTGCATATACGTCATCTGTACGGTATTCAACCCAGATATGAATACGTCTGTGATTTATAACATTATAGTCCAGATCTGTTCCTTCGCGTTTCAGGTGGTTTTCAACCCAAGTCTTACCTGTTACATCGCTACGTAGAGTACCGCAATTAATATGAATTAAGAAAGGGAAAGAAAGTTTATTATTCTTTACCATTGTTTTGATTTCAGGCTGTGAACTGCCAATGCCTATGTTTACATGTTCATCTGTATTCAATAAAAATTCTATTTCCCTCCATTTTACTACGTATTTGTCATCATTAAGGGAGAGTTTACTCTGTAGAAGCACCATATCAGGATAGAGATTTTCTGCCTGAGATAAAAAATCGTCAAGGTCATCATGCAGCATTGTTAAGTGATGGCTCTTCCAATACGTTGTCGTCCCTGAAAGATCAATATAATAACGCGAAGAAACATTTGAAGCATTAACTCTTTCAACTGATACGCTTTGCTTTTCCCCTTGAACGGTTAATCCACAGATATCGCAGAGTTGTTCTGGAAAAATCTTGGTCGTACCAAAGGGCGCAATATGCTTTTCTATGATGACAGTCATGTTTTGCAGATCGCCTGTGGCGTCTTTATCCAAGCTGACAGTAAGCCAACCACCACTAAATCGAAAATCTAGCTGCCATCCCTCTGATGTATATGCGGCATGATTCCTGCTGCCATCTGGAACGGGTAATTCTTTAAGATCCCAATTTAAAGGTCTAATGTCTGGTCTTGAAAAGAGCATTCTTTCTCCTTTAACAAAGAGTAATTCACAAATTTATCCTGCAACACGGTCAGAATATAACCTTTAAACAGCAAAATTGCTTCAGGTGTTTTGAACGGTGGAATCTGTTTTCCCCGTATATAACCGTTTTTGTACCAGATAGCCGGTCACCGTGCCAATGGGGATCGCGGTTAGAAGTATTTCTTCGGGGTTTTGATCAAAAATTAAATAAGTTGTGGCAATAGAAGTCGTGATGCCAAGCCCGATCCAGTATATGCGGTCTTGAAGCCCCACAGCATTAAACAGCAGGGCTGTCGGATAGCCAAAAACAATCAAACCGGGCAGCGCCGCTGCAAAAGCACCAAAGGGCATAAACATAACGTTGGATAAATTCTCAAAATCAAGCGTGACCAGAAAGACCACTGCATAGCCGTAATAAATGATGAAACAGCTGTAAAACAGCGTTATAAGCAGTTCAATCAGAATTTTTACCGTTCTGGAAATGACAGTGAATCCTTTACTGACGTTTACGGTTTCGGCTTATTTTTTGTATGATAGAGGATAGCAGAAAAAAATGGTGGGCGGTACTGGACTTGAACCAGTGACCCCTACGATGTCAACGTAGTGCTCTCCCGCTGAGCTAACCGCCCGGAAATATCGGAACAAATAGCTGTTTAGCGGGTTATCAAGGCTTTGTCAATATCGCCTGCGGGGAAAATCGGCAAAAAACAGGGGCAACCGAAACGGTGCCCCTTTATAGTCTTGATCGTCCAGATATTGTTTTTTGTTCTTCTTGTTCACATGATCGGCTGTTTGAAAGCGGATCGCCCGAACAGGTTGCCTGAACAGCCAGCCTCAGCCATGGGTGCCGAACTGGGCATAGATGACATTATCCTGTGCGGGATCTGTTTTCTGGCCATAGCCATAGCCACCGAATGAGTCAAAAGGCAGATCCGTTTCGCCCAGATAAAATTGCACACGCTGCGCCGCTTCACGCAGGTGAAAGGGCTGTGAGGTCATCGGGCGCGGGGCGTAATGCGGTGTGTTATAGGTATCCATGGCCACCGCCGCAAAACCGGTGATGAAAATCACCTGAATGCCCGGATTGGCCTGCAGTGCCTTTTGCGCCAGTACAAAGCCGTCAATGCCGGGCATGACAATATTGATCATCAGCACATCATATTCGGTGCTGTTTACGGCTTTCCAGGTATCTTCGCTGGTTTCGCTGATTTCAATC
>JBNJDW010000184.1:0-3619 GCA_051745265.1 Pseudomonadota bacterium | reverse complement strand
CTTGGCCTCTGACTTACCGCCCATGGCGCGAATGGCCGCGGGATCAGGGCCAATAAAGACCAGTCCGGCCTTGGCCACCTGTTCGGCAAAATCGGCGTTTTCAGATAAAAATCCATAGCCGGGATGAATGGCCTCTGCCCCGCTCGCAAGCGCAACCTCAAGGATTTTCTTAGCGACAAGATAGCTTTCTATCGCCGGCGCCGGGCCAATCAGATAGGCCTGATCAGCCAATTCAACATGCAGCGCATTCCGGTCGGCATCAGAATAGACCGCAATGGTTTCAACGCCCATTTCACGGCAGCTGCGCATAATCCGGCAGGCGATTTCACCACGATTGGCGATCAGGACTTTTTTAAACATTTTTACTCTTCCAGCTCGGCTTCAATGACGCTGTGTATCTCTTCAATACTATCGCTGGAGCGCATGATTTTGATCAGCTGATTATCCGGTGACATCAGATAAATATAAGCCGAATGCGCCATCAGATAGTCATGACGTTCCTGCGTCATCGCGTTATCGTCATCGCCCGCCATATGATCGTCGTGACTTTCGTGATCAGCACCATCATCGCCATGATCAGCATGACCTTCACCATGCCCGCCTTCCATAGCTGATGTCGGCTCCTCAGTCTGCGCCTCTGTTTCAGCGTCCGGGGCTTCCTTTGCCGCATAGACCTTAAAGGATTCAACGGCCTGATCAATCTGGTCCTGATCTCCGGTCAGACCGATAATACGTGGATCATAAAGATCGGTATATTCCTTTACGACTTCCGGCGTATCACGTGCAGGATCAACGGTTATAAAAAGCGGTGTAATCAGATCGGCATTCTCGCCAAGATCTTCAAGAACGATTGAAATTTTCTCCAATGCCGCCGGGCAAACATCCGGACAATAGGTAAAGCCAAAGAACACCAGCTTATAGGTTTCCGGCCAGTTTTGTTCATCAACCTCAACACCATCTTCGGAGACAAGGTTAAAAGAGCCGCCAATCGGCGTTGAGGTTGTCACATTGGCAGGTGTTGATTGTTGTTGAGAGGTGGCTGCATCCGCCTGCGCCGATGTTATCTCGCGGTCGGTCTGGAACCAGGCGATAACCGCGCCCAATGCAAAACCAATTAACCCAAGAACAGCAAAACGTAAAATACGATTTTTCATGGTAATTCCTTTCCATTAATGCCTATTAGTTTTAGCCTAGTTTGAATTTAAACGAAAGGAGATTTGCATGGATATCAGGATCTATCACAACCCGCGCTGCAGCAAATCGCGCCAGACGCTACAGCTTTTGCAGGAAAAAGGCATTTCACCTGAAATTATAGAATATTTAAAAACCCCGCTCTCTGCTGCAGAAATCGAGCATATTATCGAATATCTGCCCCATCCGGCCAATATACTGATCCGCGATAAGGAAGCCGCTGAACTGGGCATTGAATCAAAACGCCTTGGCGAAACCGGCGTTCTGGAACTGTTGCAGGAACACCCGCATATCATGGAACGCCCGATTGTTGTCAGCGCCAAAGGCGTTCGCATCGGCCGCCCCCCTGAAACCGTTCTGGAGATTCTATAAAATCACCCGTCGCCCTCAAAAGCAAAACAGCCGCGCTATAGAACATGCGCGGCTGTTTTTTATCTATGTCCTCGCCGGATCATCCAAATCTACGCGGCGGCGGATTTCTTTTAGGCGGCTTTGGCGTTTTTTTTTCAAGGCCAAGACGTTTCAGTGCCGCTTTCGGATCGGCATCGCGTCCGCGGAACTCACGGTACAGATCAGCGGCTTTCTTACTGCCACCGGCCTTGAGAAGTTTTCTGAACTTATCGGCCGTTTCTTTGTCAAACAGGCCTTTTTCCTTAAAGGCTTCAAAAGCATCGGCATCCAGCACCCGCGCCCATTCATAGCTGTAATAGCCAGCAGAATAACCGCCCGCAAAAATATGCGAGAAGGACGGCGATGTCAGGCCACCTTCCGGATCATAAACATCAAAGACCCGGGTGACTTCGCGTTCAAATTCTTCAACACCCTCGATCGTGCCGGGATGCGTCGTATGCCAGGCCATATCCAGTGCCGCCAGACGGGTCTGACGCAGGGTAAAGCTGGCCGCGCGGAATTTCTGGGCGGCCTGCATTTTTTCCATCAGGTCGTCGGGAATTTTCTGTCCCGGATGCTGGTAATGCTCGGCAAAACCATCAAGCACCTCTTTTTCATCGACCCAGTTCTCCATGACCTGGGATGGCAGTTCAACCGCATCCCATTCAACATTAGGCCCGGCCTGGGAGGCATATTCAACATCAGACAACATCCCATGCAGGCCATGGCCGAATTCATGGATCAACGTCTTAACATCATCATGGCTGAGCAGCGCCGGCGTTGTTTTGGTCGCTTTGGGGAAATTACCGTGAATACCGACCACCGGTACAATCCGCTCACCGTTTTCATCTTTACCTTGTGAACGATAGACGTTCATCCACGCCCCGCTGCGCTTACCCTTGCGCGGGAAGAAGTCATTATAAAGAATCGCCAGCTTTTCACCGGTTTTATTATCAAAGACTTCATAGACATCGGTATCTTGGTGATAGGTCGGCAGCGTATCGCTTTTCTTAAAGCTGATATCATACATGCGCTCGGCAATTTTAAAGATACCCTGTTTGCATTTTTCAAATTCCAGATAGGGTTTCAGATCCTGATCATCAAAACCGTATTTGGCTTTTTGCAGTTTTTCGGTATAAAACCCCATATCCCAGGGTTTAAGCGTATCATTAAAACCTTCAGATTTGGCAAAATCACTCAGTTCCTGATGTTCCTCTTTCGCCGCTTCAAAAGAGACTTCATGCATCTGATCAAGTATCTTGGTCACCGCATCGACTTCACCGGCCATACGGTCTTCTAGAATATAATCGGCGTGATGCTTATAGCCCAGCAGCTGGGCTTTTTCATGGCGAAGGTTAATGGCCTCCATAATAACCGGTTGATTATCGCGCTTGGCATCACGGCCGCGGCTGGTATAGCCCCGCCATAATGTTTCGCGCAGATCACGGTTTTCCGCATAGCTTAAAACCGCCATGACCTGCGGCGCATCCAGCTTGAACAAGTATTTATTCGGCTGGCCCGCTTCTTCGGCAGCTTCTTTGGCCGTATCAATATTAACATCCGGCAGGCCTTTTAAATCGGCGACATCATCGACCCAGCATTCAAAAGAATCTTCATCTTCCTGAACATTCTGGCGAAACTGGATTGAAAGCTCAGAAAGACGTTCGCTCATATCCCGCAGGCGCTGTTTACCGGCATCATCCAGCAAGGCGCCGCTTTGCACAAAGCCTTTATATTCGTCCTCAAGCAGTTTTTCCTGATCGGGGCGGAGGTTATAGCTTTGACGCGCATCATAAACCGCCTTGACCTGCGCAAACAGCTGCGCGTCAAGCGAGATATCACTGCCAAATTCTGTCAGCTTTTGATAAAACGGACCTTCCAGTTTCTTGATTTCATCGGTTGATAGCAGGCTGGAGATATTTGAAAATACGCTGCTGACCAGATCAAGTTCGACACCGGACACTTCCATTTTCTCGATAATGTTTTCAAATGTCGGGTTTGGCTCTGCCTTGATTTTTTCAATCCGCGCCCGGGCCAG
>JBNJDW010000183.1:0-3682 GCA_051745265.1 Pseudomonadota bacterium | reverse complement strand
CAGGTCGCGCAGGCGCAGCAGCCGCCGCATTCGGCTTTGATCGGCAAACCATTGTCACGGATAATTTCCATGATCCGCCAGCCGCTCAGCGCCGGGATGATGTGTTTCCGGCCCTGCTGGTCAATAACATTGATGGAAAGGTCTTCGTCCGTCATTTACCTGATACCCGTCTCTTTTGATAAAGCTGTTTTAAGGCTGCCACCGCAACCGCATTCAGAACCATAACAATCGACCAGGAAAAACCCGCGCCCAGTAAATGCAGAATCACCGTTGCCGTGGTCGACATATCCTCGGGGCTTTGGAACAGGAAACCGGCCAGAAAGACAAAAACCAGAAGAACCGGCAACATGGCGATAAAGCCAAGCCCGATCAAGGTAAAAGAAAACCACAATCCTTTCACCCGCCGGACATAATCGCGCAGATCGGCGCCCGCCGCGGCGACCAGATGAATAACAGAGAATTTGGTCGCCCAGACCATGGCCGCAAGCCCGGATATAATCACAACACTCTGCCCGGGCCGCGGGCCGTCGGCGCCTGCCCCTTCAGTGCCAATGACACCCAGAGCCATAAACTGAACCAACAGCATAAAGACCATTTTAAACAGGATATAACACAGCAGACTGGCCGTTAAATCATCACGGCGGGACCGCCGGTATTCCTGCTCTTTTGGCAGATCGGTAAAACGTTCGCCCATAATCTGCAGCCGGGTCTGGACAAAAATATACCAGCCGAACAAAACCACCCCCGGCAGGGTCAAGAGGAAGCTCATATAAATAGAATCCGGCGGCGAATCTGCCATCGGATCACCCATAAACAACACGGTAATCAGAAAATTAATCCCGATCGGCAGTAAGGATGCCTTAAGAAGGAAAGTAAAATTATCTTTGATAAAGGCATAACCGTCCGTCATTGCCTCCATAATCCGGATATCCGGCGGCGGGACAGGCATTTGCGGCGGGCGCGGTTTTTGTGGATCTGATGTCATTTAAATGAAAATTCGCAGCCTTGTTACAGTTGGCATTACTGTATCACGCAACGCCGAGTTTTTCATGCAGATTCGAACTTGATGTCGTATATTGAAACCGTAGTTTTTTATCCGGATAAATATAACGGAACGCCTGCTGTGACATCAGGGCGGCCTCATGAAAACCCGACAGGATCAGTTTCAGCTTTCCCGGATAATGATTGATATCACCAATGGCAAAAATCCCGGGTGTCGAGGTTTCAAATTTCTCGGTATCAACCGGAATCAGATTTTCATGCAGATTCAGGCCAAAATCCGCCACCGGCCCCAGTTTCATCGTCAAACCGTAAAACGCCAGCAACCGGTCACAGGCAACATCATATTCGCCTTCGGTTTTTGATTTCAGCGTCACGGCTTCTAACTGGCCGTTATGGCCGTGCAAGGCCACAGGCTGGGCAATATGCAGGCCCATTTTATTCTGATCGACCAGTTTACGCATTTTATTAACGCTGTCCGGCGCGGCCCTGAAATCATCGCGGCGATGCACCAGACTTAAGGATTTTGCCAAAGGCTGCAGATTCAGCACCCAGTCCAGCGCCGAATCTCCGCCGCCGGCAATCAAAATCGACTTGTCCCGGAAATCTTCCATGCGCCGCACCGCATAGAAAACCGACTGGCCTTCATAGTCTTCCAGGCCTTTGATCGGCGGCTTTTTCGGGGTGAAACTGCCGCCGCCCGCGGCGATGACGATCACCCGCGCCTCCAGAACTGTGCCCTGATCGGTGGTCAGCCGCCAGCTGTCATCTTCCAGCCTTTCCAGCCCCTCGGCCATTTCACCGAAATGAAATTGCGGGTCAAAGGGTTTGATTTGCTCCAACAGCTGATCGGTCAGTTCCTGTCCTGTGACCACAGGCAGGGCAGGGATATCGTAAATCGGTTTTTCAGGATACAGCTCTGCACACTGGCCGCCGGGTTTATCGAGAATATCGACCAGATGACATTTCATGTCCAAAAGGCCAAGTTCAAACACAGCGAACAGCCCGACCGGCCCCGCACCAATAATAATCACATCTGTTTTTATCGTTTCTGTCATGACTGCGAGCATATAAACCTTTACCGCAAAATCAAGTTTAAAAGCCAGTATAATACGGAACCTTTACCCCCCGACTCTATTTGTATATCAGCATCCACGAAGGATGCACAAAGCCCCTAACTGAACTGATAAGGAGAATTATCATGACGAACCAACAAAAACAAAATCAACAAAAACAGAACCAGCAACAAAAAGAACAGCAAAAAAAACCGCAGGCCAAGCCAAACCAGCCGTCTGCAAAACAAGACAACAACTGATCTTTTCCCCCGTTGCAGTGAATACCCGAGAACCGCCCTTAACCGGGCGGTTTTCTTATATGCGCTGATATATTTGCCGGGACATTATAAATTTATTTGCGCTGGCGCAGGGGAGTGATAAAGTACTCCCCATGACTGAACAGCATCATATTCATCTGGTTTCTGATTCTACCGGCGGTACGCTGAATGGCGTTGTCCGGGCCTGTCTTCCTCAGTTTGAAGAGGTCGATGCCAACGAACATGTCTGGAATCTGGTCCGCAATGACCGGCAGCTTAAAAGGGTCATTGACGGCCTCCGCCATAATCCGGGACCGGTGATTTATACACTGGTTGATGACAGCCTGTCACAGCAGCTGATCAAAACCTGTGAAGCGATGAATCTGCCCTGCATTGCTTTATTGCAGCCGGTATTGGATATGTTCAGCACCTATTTTAATAAAGAAAGCCGGTCCGAACCGGGGCTGCAGCATATTCTAAACGAAGCCTATTTCGCCCGCATGGATGCGGTTGATTACGCGCTGCATCACGATGATGGCCAGAAAACCGGACGCAGCCTTGAAGATGCGGACATCATTCTGGTCGGTGTTTCACGGACCTCGAAAACGCCGACCTGTATCTATCTTGCCAATCGCGGTATCAAAGCCGCCAATATTCCCTATGTCCCGGGCATCCCCCTGCCGGAAGCGGTCAGCACGGTCAAAAATGCCCTATTTGTCGGCCTGACGGAATCACCTGAACGGTTGGTCGAAGTGCGTCGCAACCGCGTTAAATATCTGGGCGCCGATGATGGCATGGATTATCTTGATTTTGATAAAGTCAAAGACGAAGTCCAGACCGCCCGTAAACTTTATACCCAGATGGGCTGGCCGGTGATTGATGTCACCCGCCGCTCGATCGAGGAAACCGCCGCTGAAATTATCTCTTTGTTGCACCGTAAACACGAAAACGACGCCAAACAAAAAGAAAGCGATCCGGAAAATGTCACCAATGGTCCACCTTTAACCGGATCAGCAGACTAATGCAGCGCCCTGTTGAAAAACGTGCCGGTGTAATGGGCTGGCCGGTGAAGCATTCTCTTTCGCCAAAACTGCATGGCTACTGGATTGAACATTATAATCTGGCGGCTGCGTATGACCTGTTACCGGTCGAACCTGAAAATCTGGAAAATGCCCTTGAAAGCCTGCTGGTCAACGGCTATGCCGGTTGTAACCTGACCCTGCCGCATAAAGAAAAAGCCGCCACGCTGGTCGACGATCTAAGCCCGGCCGCGCGCGCCGTGCAGGCCGTCAACACAGTCGTCGTCGATCAGGAGGGCCGGCTGTTCGGCGATAATACCGATATTTACGGTTTCATCGAAAGCCTGAACGC
>JBNJDW010000182.1:0-3700 GCA_051745265.1 Pseudomonadota bacterium | reverse complement strand
ATTACAGATACTGGAAACCGGTAAGAAATCGGAAAGCCTGCTGCAGCTCTCGAATGAGTTGCCCCTGTTTCAGGCCGCAGCTCCGGCCCCTTCACAGCCGGAATCGCCTGTTCTTGAGTGTCTTGATACAGTAAACCCGGATGATCTGAGCCCGCGGGATGCTTTGGATATTCTCTATAAACTGAAATCGTTACAGTAAAAACCTAAAGCGTTTTAGTCTCTGGCTTTAATAAAGCAAGATCCACTGACGGTGGATTAGGGGCAAAATAATTATGGCCGCTCATTTTGGCTTTAAACCGATCATAAAGCTGCGTCATAGAAACAGGCTGGCTGTTACTGTAAAATAAGCCGGGATTGCTTTGTGCTTCTCTGGGGAAATAATCCCGGGCGGCATGATCCGGATACGTATCTTTAATGCGAAGGAATCTGGCGGCTGTACGTCCGCCCATGACATGAGCGGCTTTCATCTCGATCCTGCCAATCGGCCCGTTATAACGCCTTTGCAATACTTTATAATTATCGCGCGCAAATTCTGCCGCCATAATGGCCGCGATTTCAGGATCTTTGCGTAGATCGAGAATAGAGCTGCGTTGATCAGGATCACTTACCGTAAAATCGTAGTATCCCCTTGCAGGCTGGGCTGTAATCTGTGACGCTATATCTTCCAGTCCGTATTTTTCACCATATCTGTGAATATAGGCAAGCCAGGTTCGTTCCGTAAATTGGAAGCAGCCGGTGGCCGAGCTTGTCGATGCTTCTTGTCCGCAACGCAGGCTGGATTCCGCATCAGCCAGTTTAATCAGATAGGTAAAATCAAACTGAGCCCGTTTACTGGCCCTGTGAATATCCTGAACCAGTTCTGTCGAAACACCACGGTTCTTGATATAATAATTTGCTGAAATACCGACAATACGGGCGTATTCCTTACCCGCCGGACTTTGGTCAAGCGTACTGACTGAGATTTCCATGTTCTGACGCTGATATTCAGCCAGTTTATTTTTGTAGGTAGTAAGAGAGTCTTCGTTGATTTCATTATCAACGGGCGTGATCTCTAATGTTTCTTTTAAACTATGGAGCGCCAGAGTCGTATCAACATCAAGCGCACCTGTACGCGCAACCTGATCATATCCCTGATTAATCAGAAAATCCTGAATATCCAGAATTAATTTTCTCGAAGGTTGGATCGTCGAAGCGTAAGGATCTGCTATCAACTTTATGTCATACAGGCCTGAAACGAGCGGAGTTGCGTCTGCCTCTGTAATAAATGTCTCTGTAATGGATGTCTCTGCTACGGCCTCGGTTTTTGTTTCAGCCTCCGCCTCACTTTCAGGGATATTATAAAATGAGAACATTCCCGACGTGGCCATAAAGAAGGATGCCGTCAGGCCCTGCGCAGTTTTCTTATGCATCATTTTTAAATATACCCGAACTAATTATTTTCCATATGTTAGAATATTAACCTAAAAAGCTGTTAAATACAATATATGGATTAAATAAATTCTGTAATATTGCAGAAACTAACGTGATTTTGGCCCTGATCTGGGCCTGGAACCCGGGCCTGAATCATTGTTGGCTGGCGGCGTATGGTCTGCAAACTCTCGTTCCAAAGCCGTATAAAAAAGCTTTAAGGCGCGAATCTGGCTATCTGTTACATGACGCCATTGCGGATGACCTTCGGCGCGCTGCTGTTCAATTTCAGCAAGCTCGGCACGGGCTTTGGGAACCGTCATATACGGTACCGTTTTATCCTCAATCGTGCGGCGTTGATGCATGGCTTTATCATACTGTTCTTTGCGGGATTCAGTCAGTGTTTCAGGGGCATCAGCATAAATGATGCGTTTGGCAAACTGCACAAAACGTTCAAGCGCCGGATCCTTTTTGATCTCTTTGGCAAAACGCGTTTTAAAGGCATCGATTAATTTATGCTTGCCATCCCAATCTGCTTCATGAAACTGATGGCGCCATTCATGGACAGCATTACGGATTTTATTATCAGGGAATTTATAGATTTTTTCTTCGGGCTCAATACCGGTAACAAAATCAGGTCTGGCTTTTTTGGCGGCATTGGCGACCTTTTCAGCAAATTCAGGGTGATCTTTGAGTGTTTTCAAACGTGCCTTGATGGTTTTCTGGTCCAGACCCTGCGGCCAGACCGGATCGGCATTGTCGAGGGGCATTAAAATAGGCTGCTTGTGTTTTTGCAAGGGTTGCAGCGGCGTTTTAAAACGCTCCTCCCCCCATAATTTCATGATTTCGGTCAGTTCATCCTCGGTTTTATCAAGATAATCTGTTGGATCAATATTCAAATCCCAGATCACCACATCGGTTTTTGAATCCCTGGCGTCAGTCAGTCTGGTGCCGATAACATTATGCGCCTGTCCATAGGGGCACTGGCTATAGGCAAAAACCTCGTTGTCGTCCAGAAAATTCTGCACATTGTTGCGGTTCGACATTTTAACCATCTGATCCCAGATATGCGGCACATCATTCTTGATTTTATGGGCAAGATCGATGGTTGCTCTGGTATCGGCAGCGGCGCCATGGGCTTCATCCTCGTCCAGCTGGATGCCATTCTGACGGCAGACATGGCCAAGCGACATGCTGGGATACTTACCGGAGGCTGATTTTGTTTTAAGCTTAAGCGCTGACGGCGCATAGATATGGGTCGCCCGGACCAGTTCCAGCACATCAAATATCGTGTTGGCATCACTCCGCCAGTTCTTACGCCCCGTTAGCAGAAAAGGATCATGCAGTGTCTGATGAAGGTTCTGCGCCACAATACCATGATCATAACCATGAATATTATATCCGGCGAAAATAACCGGCCAATGCTGATCGTGAATATAATCCGCCAGCTGGCGCATCATCTGATAATGGGTTAAAGGTTCTTTTTTAAGCTGTTCGGGCATAATACCGGTCACCAGCAGCGCGCCCGGTGACGGCACATCCCATGGCAGACGTTTACAAGACAGGTGCAAGCGGGACATCATATTCAGATCGGCATCCGTGGAAATCAGTGCAATTTCTAATATCTGCGAGAAATTGCGGCTTAATCCAGAATTTTCCGTGTCGAAAAAGAGAAACACGTATCCCCCTCGGCTATTTTGTTGTTATTATGTTTTTAAGCTTCTTTGTTATATCATTTCATAATACCGCTGTATAGTGAAATGATATAAGGTGCTGAACAATATTGTTATTTTTAGGCGAGATCAGACACACAGCATGAAACATATGCAGGACATAAAAAAACTTGAAAACAAGGACTTGAAGGAAGAGTATCATACTCAGCTTGAAGGCATTATTAAAGCCGGTTTTGACCCGGCCCTGCCCCCGTGGCGGCGTTTGTCTGATCTGACCGATGACTTTCTGGCGGTACTGAGTCAAAAGCTTGGCCTTACCGATTTATCTATCATGGCCATCGGGGGCTACGGCCGGGCCGAGCTTGCCCCGAAATCAGATATTGATATTGCCATTCTGTTGAAATCCTCCACCGGCGCTGCGATTGATTCGGCGCAAAAATTTGTCCAGTCCCTCTGGGACAGTGGCTTGAAAGCCAGCCCGATTATCGGTACGGAAGATGAACTTTTACACAGTCTGGCCGGGCATCATGACAGATTAACGGCTTTCCTTGATCATCGCTTTATTTGGGGTGACCAAGAAGCCTACAATAAATTTTGCAATAGCTTTAAGAAAAGCCTGT
>JBNJDW010000181.1:0-3752 GCA_051745265.1 Pseudomonadota bacterium | reverse complement strand
GCATCGGATTGCAGCTGTTGCAGCTCCTGCGCATATTCAGCCGGCAGGGCCTGCGGAATGGTCGCCAGCAGCTGGGCGACCTTCAAAAGCGGGCCTTTAAGGTTGCCAAGGGCCAGAGTCAGGTCTTTGGCATGTTCGGGGCGGTCAATATTGCGGCCAAAATACTTCTGCCCGGCCAGCTTCGCGGCCAGACCGCCGACAGTCGTCGATACCCTGGCATAGCGCCCGACCCGTCCCATCATTGAATTTTTATCGATATCATCCTGCGTCATAATTGTAATATAGACGAGTGCAAAATTTTAGAAAGGTCGAATTGACCGGAATAAACAGTTTTCGCCATTAATCCTGATAAATGGCGATATTATTGCGCCCGGCTTTTTTGGCATCGTAAACCGCAGCATCGGCGCGGGCCAATGGATTTTCCAGCGCATGTTCATTTGACCGGAACTGGGCAACACCGATACTGACGGTGAATTTCAGTTTTTCGCCATTGAAATCAATTTCCGTTTCACTGACAAGCTTGCGCAACCGCTCGGCAATCACAGCGGCGTTTTCGGCCGAGGTTTCCGGCAAAAGGGCGACAAATTCCTCACCGCCCCAGCGACCAAAAATATCAATATTACGCAGGGCGTTACAGCAGATGGTCGTAAAGCGCTGTAGCGCCTTGTCACCGGCAGCATGGCCATGGGTGTCGTTCAGGTCTTTGAAATGGTCAAGATCCAGCATCATAATCGACAAAGGCCGATCATAGCGGCGGGAGCGTTTTGCCTCCCGCTCGGCCAGCGAGCTGAATTCACGACGGTTAAAGGCCCCTGTCAAAGGATCGGTCGAGGCCAGTTTCAACAGTTCTTCTTCGGTTTTCTTGTCTTCGGTAATATCGCGGATAATAAAGGCAATCGCCCGGCGTTTATCATAGGTCAACCGCATCAGCGTTGTCTGGGTATGGAATTCTTCACCGTTTTTACGCCGGCCCAGCAGAACATGACCCTTGTCATTCAAACGACGGCGATAGGACCCTTCCTGAACAAAGTCTTCGACAACACGCTGATTTTCACTGCGGACAGATTCCGGCACCAGAAGATAAGCAGGCTTGCCCATTAATTCAGAAGCATTGTAATCAAATATCTTTTCAGCGGCCCGGTTCACAAGCATGATATTATCATCTTTATCAACGACAATAATCGCCTCATCAGCGAGCATGATAATCTGCACACAGAGTTCTTCGGTCGCTTTTGATGAATTAAATATGCCCAACATGGTTTATATGACCAGAGTGAATAATATTCTTAAGACTACCTTTATTTATACAGCAGCACAAGTTACTCTTATATTAACCATCATCTTATTATGAGAGTCTTATGAACACAACGACAGAAAATAACACAAAACATGACGTGATCCTTAACCGGGCGCTGGATCTGGCCCCTGACACAGGATGGACGACAGAATTGGTGCAGCAGTTAAAGGACGAATTCGGCCTTGCCGATTTTACAGCGCATTATCCAAATGGTGTTATTGACCTGCTTTATGCCTTTGCCGACCGGGCCGATCAGGCCATGCTGGACGCGCTGGGCGCGGCTGACATCGAAGAGTTGAAAATCCGTGACCGGATCCGGCTGGGTGTTCGCAGCCGGTTGGAATCGCTGACCCCGCATCATGCCGCCTTCAAGGCCAGTATCAAACAATTGATGAAGCCCGTTCATGCCGGTGATCTTAAAAAAATCAGCTGGCGGACGGCAGATCGCTTATGGTGGGCGGCCGGTGACCGGTCAACCGATTATAACCATTATTCCAAACGGATCCTCCTGTCCGGTGTTTTTGCCAGCACGACCTTGTTCTGGTTACGGGATAAATCAGAAAATCAGGAACGCAGCTGGGCCTATCTTGACCGCCGTATCGACAATGTCATGAGCTTTGGTAAATTTATGGGCCGATTCAAGAAAACCGGCTGATGGTATCCGTTTATTAACAAATAAGTTATAAAATATAACCATGATTGGTATCGAATTTTTAGCAGCACCGGCCTTTGCAACGCTGGTCGGGATAACGGATTGTAAACGCAAGCCGTTACCCCGGATTATAACGCATTACCATACCGAGGATGTGACCTACGATAAAACCAAAAGCCATGACCAGCTTGCCAGCTTCAAAATTGATACCGTCTCCCCCTACGGTGCCGGCGCCCATACACGGGTCAGCGGCCTTATGTCAGGCAATATCAATGTTTCAATGAATGCGGAGGTTGCCTGGTCAACCAATACCCGCAGCCAGACAAGCTGTATCTGGTATGATAAAATCAACATTAACATCACCAGCAAGCCTAAAATTTATATCGCCAAGGAACATCGGGGTAACAGATGCCGTTATAACGCGACCCATCGGCATGAGCTTAAACATGTTAAGGTCGATAACCAGATTCTGGCCAAATATAAACCCAGATTTGAATATGAAGTGAAGAAAGCCGCCCGCAATGTCGGTGTTATCGGCCCGTTTATGGTTCAAAATCTGCCGCAGGCCCGGGCCGATATGAACAACCAGATTCAAGGGGCGATAAAAAGGGTCCTGCATGAGATGAAACAGGAGCGCCGGGAACGCCAGCAGCAAGTCGACTCAAAACACGAATATGACCGGTTATCAAGAATGTGCGGTGGTCGTTAAGGCTTTGTTTCATAAGGCTTTTCGGTCAGCTGCGGCCGACAACAGCATACAAACCCCGTATATTTGATTTTGCAAAGCTTATTTCTTCATCAGGATTATACTGGGCAAAACGGATATCGCCATTATTCGGACCCAGATAGCGTTTAAGATAAGCATCACCGTTTTTCAATTCGACGATACAGTCTTTATTCTGTTCCGGCGGGCGGCCCGGATGGACATAGACCAGTTCGCCCGGAAAATACCGCGGTACCATCGAATCCGCAAAAACATAAACGGCAAAAGCATCCCGAATACCATTCAGTGCCGGATGACGCGTGGCCCAATCAACAATTTCACCCCGGGCAAGGTTCAGATCGGTTTGCAGACCGCCTGCGGTATACCCGTAAACCGGCACCATATTCTCCGCCCAGTTGCCCTGATCCCCATAGCGAAATGATGATCTGCCCGGCTCACGATAGCCGCCATACGGCATCGAAAGTTCGGCGCTGCCGAAAACCTCCTGCTGATTTGGCAGCGGCCAATGTGTGTGATCGGGTTGAGACTCCTGATAACTGCGGCCCAGATACTGTTCAATGATGGGAAGCTCATCAACCTTGATTTTACGGGCACCGTACAGCATACGGTTAACCGCGGCCGGATTCAGGTCCATCGCCTCTGCCAGTCCTTTTTGAGTCAGGCCCGGGGTCGAATCAATTATCGATTTCATCCATTCATGTAGCTTCACGGGCCTTGTCCTTTTCGGATCTGTCCAGAGTGTTATCCATCTTAATTTATAGCGCCCTTTTTGTTTTTCAAGAGCTTATCTTTAATAATATCACAAAATCGCAACTTTTTTGTTAATTTTCTGCGAATAAAATATTTTACTGGACTTTTAATTGCGTTTATCGCAATATCTTTGCGCCAGAGCACTTATTAGGCTTTGGCGGGCAGAACATAAACGGAGGTTTCGACTATGACGGAAAACAAAAATCCCCCCATAACAGCTATAGACAACACACAAGATTGGGCCGACTGGCAACCGGTCTGGACCATTAACACGGCCAAGCGCCGCAAACGCAAATCTTCCGCCCCTCTGACCACACATGATTAGCAGG
>JBNJDW010000180.1:0-3849 GCA_051745265.1 Pseudomonadota bacterium | reverse complement strand
GTCGAAATCGGTTTGGCCGGACGGCGTTTTTCCGGCAGGGGCACGCATTTGCGCCCGGTCAGATAATCTGCGGTCAGGCTTTTTTCAGATTTTAAAACCTCTTCCGGTGCGCCGGTGGCGACAATCTCCCCGCCATGGACACCGGCCCCCGGGCCCATATCCAGCAGGAAATCGGCGCTGCGGATGGCGTCTTCGTCATGTTCAACGACAATCACGGTATTGCCCAGATCGCGAAGTCGTTTCAAGGTTTCAAGCAGCCGGTTATTGTCGCGCTGATGAAGACCGATAGACGGTTCATCCAGTACATATAATACCCCGGTCAGGCCCGAGCCGATTTGCGAGGCCAGTCGAATACGCTGGCTTTCACCGCCGGACAACGTGCCCGACATCCGGCTGAGAGTCAGGTAATCAAGGCCGACATTCATCAAAAAGGTCAGGCGTTCATTGATTTCCTTTAAAATGCGGGTGGCAATTTCCTGATCCTTGCTGTTCAGTTTATTGCCAAGCTTGCTGAACCAGTCGCAGGCCGCTTCAATGGAAAGCTCGGAAATCTGGCCGACATGTTTCTGATCTATCTTGACCGCCAGCGCCTCGGGCTTTAACCGGTAACCCTCACAGTTTTCGCAGGCGCGGTTGGATTGATAACGCGACAGGTCATCGCGAATCCGGGCGCTGTCGGTTTCATAGTAGCGGCGTTCCAGATTGGGAATGACCCCTTCGAAAGGGCGCTTGACCTGATAATCCATGTTATCGCTGGAATAGGTCATGGTAATCGCTTCACCATCCGACCCATACAGAATGATGTCTTTGGCAGCATCGGGCAGATCCCGCCAGGGGGTGTTGATTTTAAACTTGTAATGCCGGGCCAGACTTTCCAGCGCCTGCATGTAATAGGGCGATGACCAGGGCGCAATGGCGCCGGCCAATAAAGACAGCCGGTCATTGGGCACGACAATTTCAGGATCAAAATACAGGGTTGAACCGATGCCGTCACAGGCCGGGCAGGCGCCGTGCGGGTTGTTAAAGGAAAACAGCCGCGGTTCAATTTCGGCAATGGTAAAGCCGGAGACCGGGCAGGCAAATTTGGCCGAGAAAATATTTTCCTGCGCTGTGTCGGCATTTTCAACGATGAGCAACCCGTCTGACAGATCAAGTGCGGTTTCAATGGAATCGGCCAGGCGGTTGCCCAGATCGTCACGGATGACCAGCCGGTCAACAACGACCGAAATATCATGTTTTACTTTTTTATCAAGAACGGGCGTATCATCCAGATCATAGATATCCCCGTCAATTTTGACCCGCTGAAAGCCTTTTTTCTGTAATTCGCCCAGTTCTTTTTTATATTCGCCTTTGCGACCACGGACGATCGGGGCCATGACATACAGTCTGGTGCCTTCGCCCATTTCAAGAATCTGGTCAACCATCTGGCTGGCGGTCTGGCTGGTAATCGGCTTACCGGTCGCCGGTGAATAGGGCACACCGACCCGCGCCCAGAGCAGACGCATGTAATCATGGATCTCCGTCACCGTACCAACGGTCGAGCGCGGATTTTTCGAGGTGGTTTTCTGTTCGATGGAAATGGCGGGTGACAGGCCTTCGATACTGTCGACATCGGGTTTTTGCATCAGTTCGAGAAACTGCCGCGCATAGGCCGACAGGCTTTCGACATAGCGCCGCTGCCCTTCCGCATAGATCGTATCAAACGCGAGCGAGGATTTCCCCGATCCGCTTAACCCCGTAATGACCACAAGCTGGTCCCGGGGCAGGTCAATATTGATGTTTTTAAGGTTATGTTCCCGCGCACCCTGCACGCGGATAAATTTATTATCTGTATTCGCCATGTTCTGCCTTTCACTGCACCATCTGTATATAGTACGGATCGTGAACATGTCAAATAATGTCTGATAAATGGCGGGCCGTCGAGGAAACTGGTTATTTTTGTTTTTCTATGACAACACACGCAGCATATTTTTCATCCGTAAATGCGGGATGGAGAATATAATGTGTCATCTTTCTCTCTGACGACCCTGAATTTATCATACAATGGAATTCTTAAATAATTGTTTACATAACCTGCAATATAGAGGCGCGGGTCGTTTGCTTGTGTGGTGGCGCTGCTGTTTTGCAGAGGCCACAAAGGCCAGTCTGCTTTTTCACGGCAAAACCATTGTCTTTTGATCTATTTATCCGTATGATCGGCCAATCATTATTAAAGACAAAGGAGAATCACGTGGCTGGCAGCGTTAACAAAGTTATTCTGATTGGAAATCTGGGCCGTGACCCTGAAGTCCGCGTCATGCAGAGCGGTGCACGGGTGGCGAATCTATCCATTGCGACCGGTGAAAGCTGGAAAGACAAAAACACTGGTGAGCGCCGCGAAAAAACCGAATGGCACCGTGTGGTGATCTTTAACGACGGTCTTGTGAATATCTGCGAAAAATATCTCCGCAAAGGCTCCAAAGTTTATATCGAAGGTCAAATCGAAACCCGTAAATGGACCGATCAGTCCGGTGTTGAAAAATACACCACCGAAATTGTGCTGCGGCCTTTCCGGGGCGAACTGACCATGCTTGACAGCCGCAACAGCGATGGCGGCGGTTTTGGTGATTCTTCCCAGCCGATGTCAGCCGGCGGTAACCAGGGTGGGCAGCAGGGCAGCAGCCAGCAACAGGCCCCGGCCATGGATGATTTCGAAGACGAAATTCCGTTCTAGGCATAGCCCGTTTCTTATAGAAAAAGCCGAAGTCATGTACTTCGGCTTTTTTATTAGGTGCGATATGGGGGGGCAGGCTACTGAGCATCAGGGTTTGCGATGCATGTTTTTCCGAATTTCGTGGACATGCGATGAAAATGGATTAATGGCATAATTATAACCCCGTCTTGAATTTACTGAGATGAAGAAACGGCTCTCCTCCTGTTTTTCAGGGATCAGACTGTAGCTGTCAACGCTGCTATGGCATGTACGGGGCAAAAGGTCAAATCCGGCTATATCCACGCTGATATTTGCTTTTGTGCTTGCGGATCGGTGCTAATCTGCGGCTTTTTTGCCGGGCCAAAGAATAATTCACGTAATTTTCTCATCTCAACTTCCAAATCTTATAATCTAAATGAAGACTGTATATTTACTATGTAAAAAGAGGGGCGTCAAGATCGTGCGTGTTACTGCGATGTAACCTTTGTTTCGCCATCTGTGAATTCAATCTTGAGCTTTTGACCGGATTTTATGGTCTTGGCCGAGGTCAGCGGGCGGTTTTGATCATCACGGATAACGGCAAAACCGCGTTCCAGTGTCTTTTTGAAAGACAGGGTTTCCAACAGGGCCGCCTGGGCCTGCAGGTGGTTTTTATGTGTCTCAATCCTCTGGCGCATGGCCCGGTTTAAACGTTCTGTATGACCTGTCAGCATATTTGAATGATGCTGTAATTTTTGCTGTTGGGTGCTCAGGGACAGTTTTGCGGTCGCGGTAATGAGCCTCTGCCGTCGCTGATGCAGGCCATTGATCAATCCCTGATCAAGCTGTCCGGCCAGATTATCGAGCTTTTGGGCGATGTTTTCCAGCATACGCCGGGGATGGGTCAGACCGCGGGTCAGGCCCTGAACCTGTGTCCGGTGTTCGTTCAGACAGCGGCGGATGGCGCTGTGCAGTCGGGCATCGCTTTGTTTCAAACCGGTGATCAGATCTGTGCGCACCGGCACCGCCTTTTCAGCGGCCCCCGTCGGCGTGGGGGCGCGCAGATCGGCGGCATAATCGGCAAGGCTGGTATCGGTTTCATGGCCCACGGCGCAGATGATTGGAATATCACTGGCGGCAATGGCGCGGACGACCCGTTCATCATTAAACGGCATCAG
>JBNJDW010000179.1:0-3869 GCA_051745265.1 Pseudomonadota bacterium | reverse complement strand
GATTCAAAGGTTTCATGCAGGGCATGCAGCAGTGATCCATCACCGCCAAGGGCGATAATAACATCGGCCTGATCAATCGGCACTTCGCCATAACGTTTGGCCAGAGCCTTATGGGCCTGACGGGCCGGCGCGCTTGCGGCGCTGTAATAGGCAAGTTTCATCTGTTTTATCCTGTGGCTTTAACGGCCGCATCAGCTTCGCTGATTTTGCCGCTGATTTCTTTGACCGTCCGGCTGATTTCGTCCTTGTCATCGCCTTCGGCCATAACCCGGATCAAAGGCTCTGTGCCCGAGGCGCGGACCAGAATGCGCCCCCGGCCTTCCAAAGCGGCCGTTTTCTCAAGAATAAGCTCCTTAACCCCGCCATCTTCCATGCTCTGACGGTCACGGACCCTGATATTCTCCAAAATTTGCGGCACCGGGGTAAAGACGCGGCACAGCTCGCTGGCGGGTTTATCAGATTTTTCCAGTGCCGAGAGTGCCTGCAGTGCGGCGACCAGGCCATCGCCGGTGGTGCCGTAATCGGACAGAATAACATGACCCGATTGTTCCCCGCCCAGATGGATATCGTCACGCCGCATGGCTTCGACGACATAGCGGTCTCCGACTTTGGTGCGGGTCAGCTCGATCTTGCGGCTGTTTAAATAACGCTCCAGCCCCAGATTGGACATGACCGTGGCGGCAACGCGGTTGTTTTCAAGGCGGCCGCTGTCCTGCCAGCTGCCGGCAATCAGGCCCATCAGCTGGTCACCGTCAACGATTTCGCCCCGTTCATCACACAGAATGACCCGGTCGGCATCACCATCAAGGGCAATGCCCAGATCGGCCTGATGCTGAACAACGGTCTCGGCCATGACTTCGGGATCGGTGGCGCCGCAGTATTTATTGATGTTTTTACCGTCCGGACTGACGCCAATGGCAATGACCTCGGCCCCCAGCTCGTACAAAATACGCGGGGCGATTTTATAGGCCGCGCCATGGGCGCAATCGACAACGACTTTTAAGCCTTCCAGCCGCTGGCCTTTGGGGAAGGTGCTTTTGACAAATTCGATATAACGGCCCGGGGCATCGTCCAGTCGGGCCGCTTTGCCAAGTTCACCGGACGGAATATGATGGGCGGTCAGATCCTGATCGATCATATGTTCTATGCGGCTTTCGATGTCATCAGACAGTTTAAACCCGTCGGCGCCAAACAGCTTGATGCCGTTATCTTCGAATGGATTATGCGAGGCTGAAATCATCACCCCCAGATCAGCGCGCAGCGATTTTGTCAGCATGGCGACCGCCGGGGTCGGCATCGGCCCGACCAGAATGACATCAAGCCCCATACTGACAAAGCCGGCGACCAGCGCCGGTTCGAGCATATAGCCGGATAACCGGGTATCCTTGCCGATGACAACTTTGTGGACATGATCGCCGCGATTAAGCACCAGCGCCGTTGCCTGCGCCAGTTTCAGGGCCAGATCCGCAGTCATCGGATATATGTTTGCCGTGCCGCGGATGCCATCAGTGCCAAAAAGTTTACGGGTCATAAATCTGCCTTCCTGTTATCTTTGCGGTAAAGTATATCTGACAAATGGGCAGAAATCCAGAATTCCTGCGCAGTGCCTGCCGGACCGGTTTTCGGTTTAAATGCTGATGTGTAAATTCTATTGCGCCGGGGTGCTGCTTGGCTCTATGATGATGACAAAGTAATGGGAGAATGAAAATGGCAATTAGAAAAAGTAAAGCGCCGCGGCCGGGACGTGAACATATGGATATGTCCAAACGCATCGGCAAGGGCGGTAAGGTCATTGATACAGCCGAAGAAGAAAAATACGCCGGCCGCCGCAGCCGCGGTATGCCGACACTGTTTGTGGCGGTGTTTGCGATGGCTTTTGCCTTTTTATATTCTGAATACTATGTCGACAGCACGGCTTTGCTGAACCTGTTTGGTGACGCCACCGTTAATAAAACTTTTTTTGGGCCGGGATATCCCCTTTTATTTGGCCAACCTTTACTTGATCAGGGGGTGGTGACAATCCTGCGCGGATTAATGTTTATGGCGGTTTTTGGTCTGTCGCCTGTTCTGACCTATTTATCATCCCGGATGCTGGAACTTGGCGGCGGCAGCTTTTATTTCCGCAACTGGATTGTTCTGTCATTGATCGCCTTTATTGCCGCATTGTTGCATGTGTTGCTGATCCCGCTGGCGATTGATGTCTTTGCGATGTTTACCCTTGAAACCTGATGATTTTCAATAAATTTAGCTAAAATTTTAGTAAAATAAGGTTTTGTTAACATTATTATGGTTAAATAGAAGAATAAGAGATTTTAATAATGGGGGCCGATCTGTAGACCAGATCGACAATGAGGGAGAGGCAAGACGACGGATCAGGGCAATCCGTCGTCTTTTATTTTGCCTGAAAATTCGAAACCGGCTTTAAATTTCCTGCGGTATATATTATAAGCAAAATAAAAACCAAGCTGAAAAGGCTTTTTTTTTTCGCAGGGGGCTCCTATCTTATTTTCTATGGCCAAATTCAAAACAGCGCGTCGTAATCACGCCGGAAATGCATTATTTTTGATTCTGATTGCAGTCGCGCTTTTTGCGGCACTGTCTTATGCGGTGACCCAGACCGGGCGCGGTGGTGGTGATATTACACGCGAAGAGGCTTCTATAAATGCTTCGGTGGTTTTGGAATACCTGGCGCTGGTCGAATATGCCTTTAAAAAAATGCGTCTGAGCGGTGTACCGCTGAAGGAAATAGATTTTGATTCTGATCAAAGGGTTTCAGTCGATGGCAATTTGCAATCGCGCGATAACCTGCTATGCACCAGTGAATATTGCGAAATTTTTTCCCCGGAGGGCGGCGGCGCTCCTTATCAAAGTTTTAAACGCATGTCGCCCGTGCCGATGCCCGACCGTACAGCCGGCTGGCTGGGAGAGGGGGAGCTGGAAACCTGGCTCATGGAAATCGAGGATTTGGGCACGGAATTGCCGGAAATGGTCTTTATGATCACCATTGTTAATCATGACCTTTGTAAGGCGATCAACCGGCATTTTGGTCTGCCGGATCTTATAACTTCGAATACAAATGAGCGGGTGATCTGGCATGACAGTAAGGACTCTGAGCTGAACAGTACTGCATTACAGACCTGGGGCGCAGGTTCGCCCGCAACGGTATTAGCCGGCCAGCGGACATTCTGTGCCAGCCGCCCTGCGTCAGAATTTTATCATGTTTTTCATGTGCTGGAGGTACAGTAAACCGGCGCTGTTGTTTAATCCCCGGCCACCATCATTTTTTCAATGCGCAAGGTTGGTGCATTGATGCCGTGGTCGAATTTTAAATCATTGGCCGGGGTCATCTGCAGCCACATATCGGCAAGATTACCGGCAATGGTAATTTCACTGACCGGATAGGCGATTTTGCCGTTTTCAATCCAGAATCCCGCTACACCTCTACTGTAATCACCGGTCAGTAGACTGACCGAGCTGCCCATCATTTCGGTGACATATAATCCTTCTTTTATGTCGGCGATCAGGTCTTCCGGTGGCAATTCACCGGGCAGCATATACAGGTTATGGGCCCGCGGCGATGGTGTGCCGCTGGCCGAACGGCTGGCATTGCCGGTTGAGGTCAGACCCAATTGCCGGGCGGAACGCAGATCGAGCAGCCAGCCGGTCAAACGGCCCTGATCAATCAGATTGCGTTTTTGCGGTGTCATGCCTTCGCCATCAAAGGGTTTTGAGCGCAGGCCCTGTTTTAGAAACGGATCATCAACAATGGTGATGTGATCACCGCAGATCTGTTGATCCATTTTGTCTTTGAGCATCGAAGTGCCCCGGGCGACCGCGCCGCCGGACAGGGCGGAAACCAGACTGCCGAT
>JBNJDW010000178.1:0-3883 GCA_051745265.1 Pseudomonadota bacterium | reverse complement strand
TGTTGATTTTGCATTTTGGTAGAATTTTGAAAAGACGTCTTCGGGGTTCTGAGACGCCTCCGGCTGTGTCTGCTGTGCCGCTTCGTGCAATTGTCGCGCAGCATATTTGATCAGCTTCTTGCGGTTCCATAGATTAAGCTTGGAAAGATCAAAAAAGGTGACAGTATTCCGATGCTCTGGAAAATCTTGACGAAATTCGCTGATCGCAGCTGTCAGATCAAATCTATAGGGGGATGTTTCCATGCTGATAATATACCCGATAACTGTGCTTTATGTCAATAAATAGGGTGATAAACGCTAGAAGTTTAACGTTTTAACTCTTGTATTATACCATATCCGGAAGGCTTTTGTGATGGCAGGGCGGGATTCATATGCCCGTGCGAGTCCTGACCCTGTTGGTGTAATCTTTCTATCTGTTTTTTCGGCAGGCCATGATAGGCCAATGCCGCGCACCATTTCTGCCATATTTGCGGTATATAGGGCGAATTCATATGTTCAGATTTATTTAAAAACCTTATACCGGCAATTTCATGAGGGCTGCGCATAAATCTTTGCCTTAAAGGCAGTTTTTTGCTGTCCTTATGAAGCGGGATGGCCAGATCATGATGACGATCCGGGTTAAAGCTTTCCAATGCGATTTTGGTCGCAATACGGATCAGTTCCTCAGGAGAACGGCCCATCACGTCATTGCGTGCCAGCCAGTTTTCGGTATTTTCCAGGCTGTGCACTGTATAGTGGCTTAGACTATTTTGCATGAGGGCCTCTATAACCCGGAAATGTTTCCAGGTTTCCAGAAAAGAGGTCTTGGCGCCAAAACGTTGGACATGACGAAGGGCGGCGTAATTATCGGCAATACTTTCCTTGATATTCTGTTTATCCTCATCGGTATCTAACCATTCTTTGACATTTTTATCTAAAGCATGACCGATTTCATGATCAAAAACAAAGTAGCTGTGGTGTTGAAAAAGAGTTTCTTTCTCTGCATCCATCAGACGTCTGACACCTGGCAGGCAGCTGTTAATGTCTTCTTTTTTCATACGGGATGGTGGCGATACGATAATGTGAAAATTTAGGTTCAATCGGGGGGCTGGAAAAACCGCCATTGGTCTTTTGTGCTTAACGCCTTTTTCTATGGCTTCATTAAATTGAGATCGAAGGCTTTTTTCTTTCGTCTCTATATCAGGCACAACCTTATTGACAGCGGACGTGACCAGTTTCCGCCTGGTCCAGAAGGGAACAGCGGCTGAATCAACAATAGCGACCTTGTTTTGCCACGCCGGACATTGCTGATAAAACTCAGCAACAGCGCCCTTTAAATCAAAATAATAATACTCTGTTATCATGGGCGGAGATTATGACGAGCTTTTCTTTATGTCAATTTTTATCTCTTGCAAAATTAAGGGGAACTGATCAGCAGCGTTAAGTGTAAGTACCGGTGCATCTGTAACGCCGAGCCCGCAGATCCTGTTTATTCAGGACTGCGGGTTTTTTATTGTCATTTTTTTTCAAAAGCTGTAAAACATACAAAGTCTCTTAAGACCAGTGGCCCCATGGCGGAATTGGTAGACGCACACGACTTAAAATCGTGAGTCCTCGAGACGTCCCGGTTCAAGTCCGGGTGGGGCCACCACTTTAATAAAGATCTATTTTCTTACCCGTTTATGCCCACGTTCCCAAGGCAGCCAGTTATTGACTTCCATGGACAGGGTCATGCTGAGGAAGGTCCGCAGCAGGATAATAATGGCCAGTACAGCAACATTGGTTAAGGTCGGCTCTACACCGACGGTCCAGATAATGTCAGCAGCGACCAGAAATTCCAGACCGACCAAAATGCCGCGGCCCAGATTGACGCGCAATTCATGATAAGGGTCATCGACGCTGCGATAATCGCGTATAAAAATAGCAATTGCCATGATGATGCCGATGAATATGGCGGCAATGCCTGCGAGTTCAACGATCTGCGATGAAATGATAACAATTTGCCGGTGAATTTCGCCCAATGATTCTCTCCTTCTGACGCTTCAAACGGCTACGCAGCAGCTTTGTTCCGTAACAGCGGGGCCAGAGGAAAATCAGACCGATGTAATCAGGCTGTAGAGTATCACCGATACAGCAATCAGGTTGCCGCAAAAGAAAGTGATATAAGACAGTTTCAGCCAGAAAAATTTTGGCCGCAGAATACGGCGGCTGACATCATGGATGTCTTTCAAAATGGCGACGGTCAGTTGCTTTGGGTCATTAACAATCGGGTTGACCGCTTGCAGATAGGCGGCTTCTTTCAGGTAGCCGATATCACTGAAATGCAGCAGGTTCCGGGTGCCATCGGGTTTTTTACCGGTACGGCGTTTAGGATAGATGCAGATGATCGAAAGGAAGATACTGACGACAGCTGTTAAAATGCTGATGATGGAGCCGGCGTGAAAATCGGGTTTATTTACCCAGCCAAAGGCGACGGGAATGATTACGGAATTAACGATGATCATACCTTGGGCCTTTTGATCGGCAAGCTGGACGTAATTAAACAGTTTCTGTGTTGTGCTGGTCAGGGCGGTGCCGCGGAATAAAGCCTCCCAGCGGAGCTGATTCTGGTCTTTTTCTGGTTTTGTTTCGCTTTCACTCTCGTCTTTGTTTGTCGGTGTCTGTGCGACACCTTTATCCACCGTCATTTTATTGTCCGTTCTTTTAGCACCCTGATTTCACCGTTTTTTTAGTCTCTAGTTCGTCTAACATGCTTTGGACCTCACCTGCAACCGCTTTCAGGCGGGTTTCGTCACTGTGACGCAAAATAATGCTGACAGCGATATCACCAGGTTTACAGGCCGGATAGCTGCCGATTTCAATATCGGGGTGGCGGTCCTGAATCTTGGTCAGGCCGGGGGCAATGTCGCCTTCGCCAAAATGACAATCAATGGCGATGGATTGAACAACCTGTCCACCGACAAGCGTATCGGCAAAGCTGTGAAACATCGCCTGCATGATTTTGGGGATGCCGGCCATGACATAGACATTGTCAATTTTAATCCCGGGCGCCGCGCTGACAGGATTGCTGATCAGCTCGGCAGTTCTGGGTAGCATGGCCATACGCATGCGGGCTTCATTCAAACGGTCGCCGTAATAGTCTTGCAGTAATGCGCGGGCCTGTGTGTTTTCTTCGAAAGGCGTGTCAAAGGCTTTGGCGATACAGCTTGCCGTAATGTCATCATGCGTGGGGCCGATGCCGCCGGTGGTAAAGACATAGTTGTATTTACGGCGCAGGGTATTGACGGCATCAATGATGGCGGCTTCATCATCGGCAATAAAACGGGCCTCTTTGACGCGGATACCGCGCAGGTTCAACTGTTCGCCCAGCCAGCCAAGGTTCAGGTCTTTGGTCCGACCGGACAGGATTTCATTACCGATGACTATAATCGCGGCAGTATAAGGGGTTTTGGTCATATCTATGAGCGTCCTATCGCGGTTTTTTCTTGTTTTTTTTCTTTAAAATAGCCATGTTAGGTGGAATAATAAAGTAAAATAACAAGGATTTTTAATATGGATGAACAATACGCCTATGCCGCGGCCCAAAGCGATCCAAACATTCCGTTACATGATGCGGCCGGGTTCGAGGGCATGCGTATCGCCGGTAAGCTTGCAGCAGAAACGCTTGATTATATCACAGATTTTGTTGAACCCGGTGTGACAACGGGTGAACTTGATGCCAAGATGCATAAATTTATCGAAGATCACGGCGCCATTCCCGCACCGCTGAATTACAAAGGCTTTCCCAAGGCAACCTGTATCTCTTTGAACCATGTTGTCTGTCACGGTATTCCCGGCGATAAAGTGCTTAAAAACGGCGATATCCTGAATATAGATGTGACGGTGATTGTCGATGGCTGGCACG
>JBNJDW010000177.1:0-3891 GCA_051745265.1 Pseudomonadota bacterium | reverse complement strand
TCAAGGAAGCGCCTGCGGACCGAAGGGCTGTCCAGAAACAAGCCATCCATCTGCGGGGTCAGCCAGATGACGGCGGAGACTTCGCCCAGCGGGGCCTGTGAATGTTGATCAACACCGTTAATGCGGATAATGCGCCCCGGATCGCCCGGTTTCTGGCCGGTGCCGATGCGGATCTCGCCCTCCGGCGTTTCAAGCGTTGCGGCAAGTGCCCAGTATTCTGCCGGGCTGGATTTTATGTTCTTCAGATCATCAAGCCGGGCCCGGCGCAATCCGCGGCCGGGGATCAGCATGCTGATGGCCTCAAGAATATTGGTTTTGCCGGCGCCATTGGGTCCGGTCAGGACAACAGGCCGGCAATCACAGCTGATACGGGCCGCTGTGTAGCTTCGAAACTGGGTCAGAGAAAGTTTTTTTATATAAAAAGACACGGATCTTGTTTTTATTAAGAGTTTTTTAAGACTGACAGACTATAAAAGTAGCAGATTCTGAAACAATGTCTTGTGCAATCATCGACAAGAGGCGCTTTTTGCGCCTCTGATGTTTTCGGATGGGGGTTATATACCCACCGCTGTATTTTGAGCGGTCTGTATATATTAAAAAGATCAGGGAGGTCAAATGGATTATCGTCAGTCAAGTCACCGTCATAACGGTGTTATGGAGAACGAAATATCAATAAATGAATCAAGTTTTTTACAATTGGATATTTTAAACAGTCGCTTTAAAGAAATTGCCACACGTTTGCTGGATGATCGGGATATGGCCGATTTTGATCCGCAGATGCGCCGCCAATCGCATTCCGTTTTTGAACTGGGCACATTATGTGACAATACTGTGATGACCCGTCTGGTTCATCTGGAAGGCTATCGTGCCTTACATGCCAGCCTGAAAAAGATCAATGCTGATTTTCATTTTCAGGTCCTGCCGTCAGCCGGTATGGTCCGGCCGACACCCTGCCTGCTTTTGATCATCGAGCAGGGTAAAAACTATGCCAGTAATCTTGATGATAAAAACCGCCATATGTATCCCGGATTTTTTGCCAATGACAATGGCGGTGACCTTAACCGGGTGAGAAAGCTGGATATGAATATTGATGTCTGCAGCGTTTTTACCCAGCCGCTTCATTTTAACTTTTCATGAAAAAAGGCGCCTTTATCGGGCGCCTTTTTGTATCCTTAAATTTAAGGCTCAGGCCTTAGACCCGCATGGGCATCAACACGTAAAGTGAGCTGGTGTCTTCGGCATCCTGAATGATTGTCGGTGAAGCGCCATCAGACAGGTAAATCCGGCATCCCTCCCCACTCAACTGACGGGCGACGTCAATCAGATAGGCAGAGTTAAAGCCAATTTCCATCGGATCAGAATCATAATTAACCACCAGTTCCTCTGTCGCGCTGCCGCTTTCCGGGCTGTTGGCTGACAGGATCAGGTTTTTGCCGTTCAGGGCCATTTTAATCGCCCGGGTTTTCTCGGTCGAAACGGTCGAAACGCGGTCAACGGCGCGCGACAGCAAAGCCGGGTTTACTTCCAGGATACGGTTGTTGCCTTGCGGAATAACCCGCTGGTAATCGGGGAAGGTACCGTCAATCAGCTTGGAGGTCAGGATAATATGATCAAAGCTGATTTTCAGCTTGGTTTCTGACAGGCCCAGCTGGATGGCGTCTGCCGCTTCCTCGGCCAGTTTGCGGATTTCGGCAATGGTTTTGCGCGGAATGATCACACCGGGCATGCCTTCGGCCTCAGCCGGCAGGGGCATTTCAAAACGGGCCAGACGGTGACCATCGGTGGCAACGGCGCGCAGCACCTTTACCCCGTCACTGTCAGCAGCGTGTAAATAGATACCATTCAGGTAATGGCGGGTTTCTTCATTTGAGATGGCAAACCGTGTCCGGTCGATCAAGGTCCGCAGATCAGCGGCCGGAATAGAGAAATTATACGGCATGTCATCATTGGCGTTGACCTTGGGGAAATCTTCGACCGGCAGGCAGCCAAGCCGGAAATTTGAATTACCGGAACTGACGGTCATGGTGGTTTCACCCGGCGGCAGGGTCAGCACAATAACCGCATCATCCGGCAATTTGCGGACGATATCATAAAGTGTATGGGCGGGCACGGTGGTTGCGCCCGGTTCTTCAACCTCGGCCGCGACGCTTTCGACGACTTCCAGATCCATATCGGTGGTGGTCAGGGCCAGCGCGTTATCGGCGGCACTGATCAGCACATTTGACAGGATCGGAATGGTATTGCGCCGTTCAACGACAGAATGGACGTGATTTAAGGACCGGAGTAGATCGGTTCGATTGATAGAAAACTTCATGGCAAAGCCCCTTTTGCGCAGAAAATGCGGATTCGTTTTATGTAAGGACCAAATTATACCAGCCGCCGGATAAAAACAAAGGTTTTTTATACGTGCTGCCCGGCTTTCCCCTGAGCCAAGCGGACGAAAACGGCTGATCGCCGTTTCTATAAATTAAAATCGGTGATGACCTGTCTCAGGCTTTCCAGGAAGATATTGGTATATTTCTCAGCGCCGGTCTTTGTGTTGACCAGATCCTGACGGAATTCAACAAGCAGATAAGGCGTGCTGCCTTTCAGGTTATGATGAATTGTGTGGTTCAGCCGGGGCTCATCAACAAAGGAATAGGGCTGGTTATTGCCGACAACCAGATCGGGATTGCGGTTTTCAAGGTCTTTTAATATAGCCGTGGCGATGTCTTTGTTGGATTGCTCCCACAATATACCGATTTCAGTTTCACGTTGAACACCGTTCATTTCTGGTGTGAAGCTGTGCACAGAAATAACAAAAGGCTGTTTGCCCTGTTTGCGGATGGTGTCAATGCTGGCGCTGATTTCTGCATGATAAGGCGTATAAATTTCATCAATGCGCCGTTGTTTTTGTGCCGGATGCAGATTTTCATTGCCCGGAATACGAATATCATCATTGATTTCGGCGATAGAGCAATGATGATCAAGATCGCGATTCAGATCAACAACCAGTCGTGAAAATCCGGACAGCACCGCCGGTACATTCATCTGATCGGCAATGTATTTACCGATATATTCGGTGCCGATATCATAGGCGATGTGTTTTTCCAGCGTTGCGTGATCAACGCCCAGAGTGTTCAGTTTTTTGGGGATTTTATTGCTGGCGTGATCGCAGATAATCAGGACCGAATTATCCGCCAGTGCCGGGGCATTATAAACGGTGACCGGCCGGGGATCTCCTGCGGTTAATAAAGTGGCCGCAGAATAGTTATGCGGTTCTTCTGATTGTATTTCAGACACTTTGAGTGCTCCTGATTTCATACTGATACCCTGTCTTTTTTGTGCGGCTATCGTTTGCCGAATTTATAGTCACGATGAACATAGACGCACATGATCAGCCCAAAGCCGAACAAAGCTGCCATCATCGCCGATCCCCCGTTTGATATCATAGGTAGGGGGACTCCGACAACAGGAATTAATCCGGTGACCATGGAAATGTTAATAAAAACATAGAGCAGAAAGTTCATGGTAATGCCCAAAGCCAGCAACCGGCCAAACTGATTATTGCTGCGAAAGGCAATCAGATAGCCATAAATCATGATGATCATAAACAGCAGCAGAATAGCGCAGCTGCCGATAAAGCCCCATTCTTCGGCCATCAGGGTAAAAATGAAATCCGTCTGTTTTTCAGGCAGAAAGTTGAGGTGACTTTGTGTGCCTTCGAGAAAACCTTTGCCCGATATACCGCCGGAGCCAAGGGCGATTTTGGACTGGGTGATATGATATCCCGAGCCGAGCGGATCGCTTTCGGGATCCAGAAAGGTCAGCACCCGTCGTTTCTGGTAATCCTCCATAAAATGCCAGGCGATGGGGATGCAGGCGATGCCGCCGGCCAGCACACCGCCAAAC
>JBNJDW010000176.1:0-4071 GCA_051745265.1 Pseudomonadota bacterium | reverse complement strand
AGCCATATGCTCAGCACTGTCGAAACCCTGACCACGCCTTTGCTGGCGCAGATTGCTGTTTTTGGCCGCTGGCTGACCGGGGTGATCCTGTTGGTGGCAGCATCGCTTTTGGCCTATGGTTATTATATACAGGGGCAAAGTTTCAGCGAATTGTTCATGGCGATTGTCGGCCTGTCCGTGGCGGCCATACCCGAAGGGCTGCCGGCGGTGCTGACCATTACGCTTGCCATTGGTGTGCAGGCCATGGCGCGCCGCAGTGCCATTGTCCGGCGGTTGCCGATTATTGAGACGATTGGCTCGGTATCGGTGATCTGTACCGATAAAACCGGCACCCTGACCAAAAATGAAATGACCGTTTCAACCGTGGCCACGCTGGGGCAGCTTTATGATATTGAGGGCAGTGGTTATAAACCGAAGGGCAGGATTTATGATCAGGATCAGGCGGTGGATCTGAAACAGGATGCTGCCCTTGCCAAACTGGTCCAGGCGGGGATGCTGTGCAATGATGCGACGCTGACAGAACAGGCGGAGGGTCAGTGGACCGTGCGCGGTGATCCGATGGAAGGCGCCTTGCTGGTCTTGGGCCGCAAAGCCGGTCTGACCGAACAGCAGCAGGAGGTCGAATGCCCGCGCAATGACATTATCCCATTTGACACCGATCAGCAGTATATGGCGACGCTGCATTGCGCGCCGGGGCAGAGCTATATTTTCATCAAGGGCGCGCCGGAAAAAATGATCGGGCTGTGCCGCCAGCAGTATACAAAAACCGGTGACAGGGCGGATCTGGATGCCGATTACTGGTCCAAAAAAGCAGACGAGATCGCGACCAAGGGCCAAAGGGTTCTGGGCTTTGCCTTTATTCCGGTGGCCGATGGTCAAACGCAGATTTCCGCCGATGATATAGACGGCAAGGCCGTTTTTCTGGGCCTGACCGGATTGATGGATCCGCCGCGGCCCGAGGCGCTGGAGGCGATTGAAGAATGCCATCGGGCGGGGATCAAGGTTAAAATGATTACCGGCGACCATGCCGCCACCGCCGTTGCCATTGGCCGTATGGTCGGCCTTGCCCATCCCGATGCGGTGCTGACCGGAACGGATATAGACAATATGGATGATGCGGCGCTTGCCGATGCCATACTGGAAACCGATGTTTTTGCCCGGACCAGCCCGGCGCATAAGCTGCGACTGGTCACCGCATTGCAGGCCCATAATCTGGTTGTCGCCATGACCGGTGACGGGGCCAATGATGCCCCGGCCCTGAAACGCGCCGATGCCGGCATTGCCATGGGGCAAAAGGGCAGTGATGCCGCGCGTGAGGCGGGGGACCTGATTTTGATTGATGATAATTTTGCCTCCATCGCTGCGGCCATATGGGCGGGGCGGACGGTCTATGATAACCTGAAAAAAGTCATCAGCTGGACGATTCCGACCAATGCCGGTGAAGCGCTGACGATTATCATTGCCCTGCTGTCCGGTATGCTGCTGCCGGTAACACCGATCCAGATTTTATGGATTAATCTGGTTACGGCGGTGACGCTGGGCATTGCCCTTGCCTTTGAACCGATGGAGCCGGGCACCAAAAAACGCCCGCCGCGCCCCCGGAACGAGCTTTTGCTCAATAAAACGCTGGTCGGGCATATCTGTCTGGTGTCGTTTCTGATGCTCTGTGCGGTCTTTGGCATGTTCAAATATGCCCGAATACAGGGCTATGATATTGAACTGTCACGAACGATTTCCCTGAATACGCTGGTGATGATTGAAATATTCCATTTGCTGTATATCCGCAATATTTCGAACGTCAATCTGACCTGGAAAGCCGTGTCCGGCACGCCGGTGGTTTGGCTGGCGATATCGATTGTCGTTATCGCCCAGTTGATCATTACCTATACAGCGCCGTTGCAGATTGTCTTTGAAACACGGCCCGTACCACTGGCCGAGGGGCTGTTGATTATTGGCACCGGGGTGTTGTTCTTTATCATCGTTGAACTGGAAAAACAGATCCGCCTGCGTCTTCAGAAACAGGCGGTTCCGGCAGACTGACGGACGGCGCATAAAAAAGCCCGCCGGGCCTGCTCCCGGCGGGTCTTACGGGTTCTTGTCCTAAACCATATTAGAAATGATAGGCCAGACCGGCGCGGATGGTATGCTCGGTCGGATCATAGTCATTCTTTTCTTCATACCAGGTATGGGCATAATCAATCCGAACACCGATATTGTTATAGGCCAGAACTTCGGTACCGATCCCCAGTTCAAAACCATCATGGTCGTTGGTTTCGGCGGCTGTTTCGAATTCAGCACGACGATAACCGATAATACCGTATGGGTTCAGGCCCAATGGCGTGACTTCATCCAGAACAGAAAATCCGGGGCGGAAGCTGACCCCCCATTCGGTATCTTTTTCAATGGCATCGCTGTCGGCATCTGACCAGATATAATGGGCCTCAATGGCACCATTCAGGCCGATGCCCATCTGATTGACCGTCCGGTTTAAAATAGCGTCGGCCTTGTAGCCGGCAAATACACCGTATTCGCCGCCTTCATAGTCATCCGAACCAAGGCCGCCGCCTTCACCATTGCCATAGCCCGCGGTACCGCCAAGGTAAAAACCGCTTAGTGGTGACAGTGAGCCTTCTTCATAACGTTGTTGCTGTTGTGCCTCGGCACTTGTCGCGGAAAAGGCGAGAAGCGCCGCCGTTGCAAAAAGTATCTTTTTCATAGCATGTCTCTTTTTTGTTTAGGGTTAACGCCCTTCGCAAACAGAGTAAAAAAGATTGAGTTCCTAAAAAATCTAAAATTCAGGCTTGATAAAGCCGGGTAAGGGTTTGGCGGAAACGCCGGTAAATATCTTCTTCGCGGGCATGGCGGTAATTTTCAATGACCCATTTGCCCCCGGCCATGACATCACGGATCGGTGATGTGTTGGCGCCAAAAATCAGACCATCCAAAATGCCGTCTTTCTCCTGGCAGAGCAATGCGGGATGATCGCCGTCTAGCACCAGAAGATCGGCCAGCGCGCCGGTTTCAATTTTACCGCTGTTGCGGTGCAGGGCCGCCGCACCGTTGGTGGCGGCTGTTGTAAACAGGGTGGCGCCGACGGTGCTGTGGTCCTGATCAAGGGCAACGGAACGCGATCTTGAAAACAGCCGCTGCCCGTATTCCAGCAGGCGGAATTCCTCGATCATATTGACGGAGACATGACTGTCAGAGCCGATGGCAAAGCGGCCTTTGTGGTCTATAAAATCTTTCAGGGGAAACAGCCCGTCGCCCAGATTGGCCTCGGTCGTCGGGCATAATCCGATGATGGCCTTGCGCTCTGTCATCGCCTTGATTTCTGCGTTATTAACATGGGTGGCATGGATCAGGCACCAGTTCTGATCGACCGGGAAATGATCACAGAGATAGGCGACGGGGCGCTGTTTGTGGTGGTCAAGGCAGTCTTCAACCTCGGCCATTTGTTCGGCGATATGGATATGCACCGGGCCGGAGGGTGCGGATTTTAGCACTTCGGCCATGGCCTCCGGCGCCACGGCGCGCAGGGAATGAAAGGCGTAACCGATATTGACCTTGGGATCGGATTGGTAGCCCTTAGTCAAAGAGGTCAGCAGGTCCAGAAAATCTGTTGTTGTATGCGTAAAGCGTTTTTGGCCGTCGGTCGCCGTGGTGCTGCCAAACCCGCTGCGTTGATAGAGTACCGGCAGATGGGTGATGCCGATACCTGTCATTTGCGAGGCGGTGATCACCGCCTCGGACAATGCAGCCGGATTATCATAGGGCCGGCCATCGGCCTGATGATGAATGTAATGAAATTCGCCGACCGCGGTATAACCGGATTTGAGCATTTCGATATAAAGCTGGGATGCGATGGTGTTCAGATCTTCGGGTGTGATCATACCTGCAAAGCGGTACATGATATCGCGCCAGGTCCAGAAACTGTCATGGCTGCCGGTCGGCTTTTCGGTATGTCCGGCCATGGCCCGCTGAAAGGCATGTGAATGGATGTTGGCCATACCCGGCAGGCAGGGCCCGGCGAGCGTTTTGGCATCAGCAGGCGGTGTCTGCCCCGTTTCAACC
>JBNJDW010000175.1:0-4101 GCA_051745265.1 Pseudomonadota bacterium | reverse complement strand
GCGCGTATAGCCGCCATTTTGGTCTTTACCTGTGCTGAACACGATATAGTGAACGGAGTCTTCTGAATTGGCAGAAGTCACCATACTGTTTCCATTTTATCCACTAATGAAATACCGCCTGACTCTTTGACAAAGGATGTTGTGACAGCCAGATTTTCACTTAAGGCATATTGAATACGCATGTTATAGCCATCAATAGTTTCAAGCTCGGCCAACCCTAAACTACGGAAAGGTATGCTACCGCGGCGCACGACAGCAGGCTCCATTACCACGCTGCTTTCGCCGGGATCGACATCAACAGTGCCTCTTTCACTGATTTCAAAACAAACACCGTCTACACATTCACCATAAGAATAGGTCGGGTAACCCGAATCATCCGGATCACAATTTGTTTCCACGCCATATTGAGGATCTCCAGGGCCCGCCGTTAACGGAGCCGGACAGGGATAACGACCATTTTGAATAAGAAATTTATTAAGGGCTGTATCTATTGTTTGCAGATTGGAGGCGGTTTCTTTCCGCGCTTGTTCAGCACGATAAATTTTATAAGGGGTAATCGCCGCTGCGAGCACAATCCCTATAATCAGCAGGACAAGCGAAATTTCTACCAGTGTAAAGCCGGATCTGTTATTTTTTAAAATATTCATTTATTCCTCCTAAAGCTGATCATTCCTGACAAATAACAGTTCCGTCAGACTCAAAACCGGCAATAAAACCAGGGCTGCAAGTTGTGGGTACAATATCATCTGTATTAACTTTGCGGGAACAGACTACATTACTGTCGGCAATGCCCTGCATCAGGCCCCCTTCGCATTGTATGGCACCGGCACCTTCGGCACCCCCGATGATTTCTGATTTAAAGCAGTCATCATCTTCGCTGCAATAGCGTTCTATATGGCCATCTAAGGCTTTTAAGTTACCGCTAATATGCAGTTTTGCTTCAGGTGAGTTATTTCCGATGCCGACTTTTCCGCCAGATTTGTTTTGCATTTTTGTTGTTGTTTTATAGGACCATTTATCTGAATCCTGTTCAATGCTAAAAAGGCTAAAGCCATCATCAAAATAATCAGCATTATCGCCCAGACTGTATATGGGGGTATATGCCCAACTGGCGCTGATAAAATCAGCATCATCATCACAATTTTCAACATCTAAGTCTGAGCCGGTACAGGGCGCGACCAAGTCGCCCGAATAATTATAAGCACCTTTACCATCAGCGCCGTGAGAAATAACAGCAAAAAGAAAGTTACCCTGTTGACTGGCACCGGCACTATCAGATCTGCTGCTGGCGGCATTTTCCAGATTCCATACGCTTGGTGTGACTGAGTCATCTTCTACGTATCTTTTATACCCTATAGTGCCGCCTTCATAATGAAATTTATTTTCATCGGTCATATAAGCAGATACTGTATAGCTTAATTGGTTTCCCCATGCGTCGAGAGTATCATCATAAGTTAGACGTAAGGCCTTATAAGGCAGGGATCCACCTGTTAGAACGGGATCTGGATCAAGATTAGTATCCGGCATAAAATCATCAGTTGGCCATTTGGCATCTATTTTACCGGTGACGACCTTGATAACCCCATCATTGCCCCCAATGGGGACTGAATGGATGCTGTCACTGATTTCCTGGCCTGAATTGGGGTCGGTGGGGGATAGGTTCGGCCTTGCGGGGCGAGGAAGCCGGCCGTTTGCAACCACAAAGTCACTAAGTGCGTTATGTATGTCCCTCTCTTGCATGCTATTTTCACTGAGTATATTCTGACGGGCATAATTACGATAATTTTCTATGGCAACCATCGTGAATAACCCCAATATTGTCAAATAGACAGCCATCTCCACAAGGGTGAAGCCAGACGTCTGTCTGAAATCAAAGAATGGCTTTGATTTAAGTGTTAAAATGTTTCGCATAAAATCTCCCCTGTCACTTTAAAGCCGACAACGAGTTCGCCAGGATCACAGCTTTGATCGGCATTAACAGTTAATTTCGGGGCTTCAATGCAAACGACATCTCCGCCAACGATTTCTTTGGTGACAAAGACATATCCCGGTGACGGCGTCCCTGTACAGGAAACCCCAGCAGGGCTGGCAATGTTCGCCGGAGACCAGCAATTGCTTCCCAAATCGGAACAGAGCTCTTTTGCGGTAAGTTTTTTAGCGCGAACATTGCCGTTAACATCCAACTTTTCTTCAGGGTTGGCCTTGCCGACACCTATATTGCCCAGATTTTTATTGTAAATATCCTGGCCTGTAAACTCCCATAAACCGGAGATGCTGTGCGATTGATAATTTATAATATCGTCATAGTAATTGCTGTTATTTCCTCGGCTTAGAATGCCGTTTACAAAAACAGCATCGCCATTGCAGTTTTCGGCTTCAATGGTACCGGCTGTACAGGGAGTGGTTTGAATGCCATCCATTGTATATGCTCCGGCATGGTTGTTCCCATGGCTGAGGATGACATAGTGAGCGCTGTTTGGAATCTCTGTCAGGGATGTCCCGTCTTCAGCCTCCACACCGATGGCGCCGAATTCACTATTATAGCTGCTAGCGCTAGTTAGGTGTCTACTGACAGCGTAGGTCATTTGATATCCCCAAGGGTCACTTATACTATCAAGACTAGCTTCTTTAAAATTAGTGCGCAGAGCGGTGCTGCGTAAGCTGGTGATCGGAATTGTTCCGACAAGAACGGGATCCATTGATGTATTCCCATCTGCTGGTGTATCGCGGGCACCCGAAATAAAAGGCAGCAGGCAGTTTTCTTCACCAAACCCGGGTTCTCCCTGTGCAATTGTCGGATCAGCCGGACAGGGCAGGCGTTGATATTTCGTGCTGAAACTTCTAATGGATGAGATGATTGCGCGTTGTTTGTCATAGGTTTCTAAAACACGCTGGTCATTGATATAGGCAGAGTAAAGGCCAAGACCCGTCACCAGTAAAAAACCGGCAATAACGACAACAATCGCAAATTCTACCAATGAGAAGCCACGATTATTTCGGGGCATTATCTGAATTTTTTCAGTCATTCTTTATCCTGCTCTTCCACAAACACTACTCTTAAGCGTAGCACTGAAAGGTAAAATTTTAATTAAATTTATCTTTAAACCGGGTGTTAAGGGCCGCTTGGCAAAGGGTAAAGGGGCTGTTGACCTATCTGTTGAATATTCTAGATTGGAAAGAACGTATTATAAAAGGATTATACCATGAAAAACATTTTGCAGTCCCGTCTTTTCAAAGATAAATGTTATGTCGACGGAGAATGGAAAGCGGCGGCTTCGGGCAGAAGCTTTGAAGTTTTCAACCCGGCGACGCAGGAACGTATTGCGGCCGTACCTGATTTTGATAAACAGGATACGACACAGGCGGTTGAGGCTGCGGTAAAGGCCTTTCCGGACTGGGCCGCCAGGACAGCGACAGAACGGCAAAAAATCCTTGAGCGCTGGTATGAGCTGATCGTTGAGAATGTCGATGAACTTGCCGAGATTCTAACGTTGGAGCAAGGCAAGCCCCATAAAGAAGCGAAAGGCGAGGTTCTGAACGGGGCCGGTTTTATTAAATGGTATGCCGAAGAAGGACGCCGTATTTATGGGGATATTGCCCCGTCCAATCAGGATGACCAACGGATTGTTATTTTAAAACAGCCGGTCGGCGTCTCTGCGATGATAACACCGTGGAATTTCCCATCGTCGATGATTACCCGCAAAGTATCGGCAGCGCTGGCCGCGGGCTGTCCGGCCATTATCAAACCGGCAGAATTGACGCCGTTATCTGCCCTGGCACTGGGCGTGCTGGCGACAGAGGCTGGCTTACCCAAGGGCGTGCTTAATATTGTCACCGGCGATGCGGCAACGGTTGGCGCGGTTCTGACCTCACATCCTGAAATTCAGAAGTTTAGCTTTACAGGCTCCACCGCTGTCGGCAAAAAATTGATGGCCCAATGCTCTACAACGGTCAAGAAAGTTTCATTCGAATTGGGCGGTAATGCACCTTTTATTGTGTTTAAGGATGCGGACCTTGATAAAGCCATTGAGGGTGTGGTGACGTCTAAATTCCGCAATGCCGGTCAATAAACGGAGATCCCGTGGCAAAAAGGGCTTTGCC
>JBNJDW010000174.1:0-4120 GCA_051745265.1 Pseudomonadota bacterium | reverse complement strand
TGGAATGTTATTACAGATAAACCCCCGCAAGCCATGACCAGCCAACCGCAAAAAAAGCAGTTTAATAAAAAAGCCCTCGACCCTGATGTTATTCAGCGTCAGGCGTCTGATCCCAAAGCCAGCGTCTGGCTGACCGCCAATGCCGGGACCGGTAAGACCAAGGTTTTGACCGACCGTGTCTTGCGGTTGCTGTTGGAAGGCAGCGCGCCGGAGGATATTCTTTGTGTGACTTTTACCACCGCGGCGGCCGCCCTGATGCAAAAACGCATCCGGGAAGAGCTCAGCACCTGGACGACCTGCACGGATAGGGTTCTTGATACTCAGCTGAAAAAACTGGTCGGCACCAAGCCTGACGCCAATCTGCGTAACCATGCCCGCCAGCTTTTTGCCCGTTTTCTGGAAGCGCCCGAGGGGATTAAAATCCAGACCATCCATTCGCTGTCGCAGACCCTGATCGGTAAATTTCCGATTGAATCCGGGGTGCCGCCGTCTTTCAAGGTTATGGATGCCGAAGATTCCCTGTCTTTGTTACGGGACTCACAGGCCGAGATACTCAATAGCGTGCAGGAGGACCCGGATTCCAAACTGGCCAGCGCGGTTAAAATGATTACTCCTGAAGTCGGCGAGGAAGAATTCGTATCGCTGGTCAATGATATTGTCATGAACCGCAAGATGTTCCGCCAGACTATCAAAAATCATGGCACGCTGGATAAGGCGATTGAGGCGGTTTATGATTATCTGGGCGCGGATCATAAAGTATCCGGCGGTCAGTTGCGTTTTCAAATGGGCGATGAAAGCCTTGGCGCGGCGGGTGATCCGCCTGATCTGGACGCGCTGCGCGCGGCGGCGACAACGCTGTCAACAGGGTCCAAAGGCGATATGGAACGCGCTGAAATGCTGAATGTCTGGCTGGACGCCTCACCGGAAGAACGTAACCTGATGTTCAAGGAATATCTGAATGTCTTTATGACCGCCAATCGTGAAGTCCGCAAACGGCTGGCGACACAGAAATGTGCCTCTGCCCTGCCGGCGTTGGAGGCCGAAGCCGAACGGCTGACTCGCGTGCTGGAAAAAATCAGAAGCGCCAATGTTGCCCGCGGGACCGAGGCACTGATGGTTCTGGGCGATGCGGTATTGTCCGCCTATGAAAAACGTAAAAAGGCGCTTAATTATCTGGATTATGATGATCTGATTCATAAGGCTGCCGAACTGTTGGCCGAAGACCGGCAGTCGAGCTGGGTGCTGCGTAAGCTGCCCGGCAATCTGCAGCATATTCTGGTTGATGAGGCGCAGGACACCAGCCCTGAGCAATGGAATATTGTCGAAAGTCTGATGAAGTCTTTCCTGAAAGATCCCGAGAAAAAATCAACCAAAGACCGGACTTTGTTTGTTGTCGGTGATCAGAAACAGTCGATTTTCTCCTTCCAGGGGGCGGACCCCATTGAATTTGCCCGCCGTAAAGCCTTGTTCGAAAAACTCGTTTCGGGCAGCGGCGGTACATGGCGCACGGTGGATATGGATATTACCTTTAGATCCTCGGCCGCGGTGCTGGATGCGGTGGATGCCGTTTTTGCCCGTGAATTTGCCGCCCGCGGCGTTCAGGCCGAGGGTGACAAGCCGGTAAAACACCGTTCTTTCCGCAAAGGACAGGGCGGGGTGGTTGAATTGAATCCGATCACACAAGGCGGGCAGGATGCCGAAGAATTCCAGCCCTGGGATATTCCCGACCGGATGGGCGCTGTGTCTGATCCGGCCCTTGATCTGGCCGAACAGGTGGCCGACCGGATTAAATTCTGGCTGGATAAAGGTGAAAAACTGGAATCCCGTAACCGGCCCATCCATCCCGGTGATATTATGATACTGGTGCGCCGCCGTTCAGCTTTTGTCGATCATGTGGTCCGGGCGCTTAAAAAACGTGATGTGCCGGTCGCCGGTGTTGATCGTATGGTTCTGAACGAACAGATTGCCGTGAAGGATTTGCTGGCATTGGGCGAAACCCTGCTGCATCCGACGGATGATTACAAGCTTGCGGTGGTTTTAAAATCTCCGTTGATTGGTATGACCGACAAGCAGTTGGAAAATCTGGCGCTTGACCGTCCGGGGTCGCTGTGGTCGGCGTTGGAGAAAAAATCGAAAAGCCGCGCCAAAAGCAATGCGATCTATAAAAAATCTTTTGAATACCTGAATGAATTGCAGGGGCAGTTAAAAACCGACGGTACCTATAAATTCTATTCCAATGTATTGATGCGGTCCTGCCCGGCCAGCGAAAGATCCGGTCTGGCGGCGATTTATAAACGTCTTGGTGTTGAAGCCGAAGATCCGATGGTTGAATTTCTAAATGCGCTGGAACGCTTTGAACGCGATAATCCGCCCTCCCTGCAGGCTTTTATCGGCTGGCTGAATGCCGGTGAAGCCGAAGTCAAACGCGAAATCGGCCTGAACAGTGCCCAGCCCAAAGTCGGCATTATGACTGTCCATGGCGCCAAAGGTCTGGAATCGCCCATCGTTATTCTGCCTGATACCACAGGTATTCCGACCGATAATATCCGCGCCCGGCCCCGGTTGCTCTGGCCCGAAGGTGATCGGACCGTGCCGTTATGGGTGCCGAACAGCAATCTTGAAAACACGGTTTTCCAGCGCGAAAAACAAATGATCGAAGATATGCGCGATAATGAATACCGCCGCTTGCTGTATGTTGCCATGACCAGAGCGGCTGACCGCCTGTATGTCTTTGGCCATCAGAACCGTGACAGCCTGCGCGAGCTGAGCTGGTATAGCATGATGGCCGAAGGGCTGGTTGAAAATCTGGGTGACAAGCTGAATAAAGAGTCACTGGAAAATGGTGAAATACGGCTGTCTTACAAGGTGGATCAGACGGCAAAATCGCAGCCTGACGGACAGCAGAACTTCAAGAAAATGCCGAAAATGGCCCTGCCGGTCTGGGCCAGAACGGAGCCAAAACCGGAGCCCGAAGATCAGGCCCGTTTTACCCCGTCAAAGGAAGGCGCCCAGAAACCACAATCCGGTCAAAACAATGATAATGACAATGCGCCGTCATTGCCATCACCCTTGGCCGAGGTTGAGGATAACAGCTATCGTTTTAAATACGGTAATGCCAGCCATAATCTGTTGGAATTCCTGCCATTGTTGCCCGCGGCAAAACGGGATGCCACGGCCCGTGCCTATCTGGCCCAGCCAGCGCTGGATCTTAGTCAAAAGCAGCAGGAAACGATTTTAAAACAGGTCAATAATGTGCTGGGCAATCCGAAATTTGAGTTCATGTTCGGTCCTGAATCCAGAGCCGAAGTGACCATTGCCGGTAATATCAAGGTGAATGGTGAAGACCGTAAACTGAACGGTCAGATTGACCGTCTGGCCATTGACGGTGATGATGTCTGGATTATTGATTACAAGAGTAACGCCAAAATACCCGAACGGGCCCGCGATACGCCGGCGCTGTATACGGCCCAGATGGCGGCCTATAAACATGTGATCGAACAGATCTATCCGGATAAAAATGTTAAATGTGCCCTGTTGTGGACACGGGCGGCAAAGCTGCAGGTTCTAACCGCGCCGCAATTGAAAAAGGCCGGACAGGATCTGGGCATTATACCGAAAGCCGCGCCAAAGAAGCCCGCCGCCAAAAAACCGGCGGCCAGGAAAACCGCGCCAAAACGTCGCAAGGCGCCGGGGCAATAAGGGCCTGTGGGCTTAAGCCTGATAGCCGCATTGCGTCAGCAGCGCCTGCATATGTGCCGGCGCCGGTGCTGTGACGGTAATTGGCGGTTTGGTCTGTTGTAAGGGGATGGTGATGGACCGGGCCAGCAGGTGCAAAGTGGGGACCGGCGCGTGTTTCGGACCGTTGCCATAGATGCTGTCTCCGATAATCGAATGGCCGATGGCCTGCAGATGGACGCGCAGTTGATGGGTTCGTCCGGTCAGTGGTTTGAGCTCCAGCCAGGTCATATTGTCACCACGACCAAGGACGGTGTAATCGGTGATTGATTCAAGACCGGTTTCAAAATCGGGTTTCATCCACCAGCTGCGTTTGTCTTTGGATTTTTTGGACAGCGGAATATCAATCCGGCCTGTATCCTGTTCAATGAGGCCCTCAACCACC